>SKSR01000156.1 GCA_007122885.1 Gemmatimonadota bacterium | reverse complement strand
CGGCGGCCAGGAAGGTGGCCACCCTCCAACGGGCCAGGAGGGTGAACCGGTTCTGGAGGACGCTCCGCTCCCGTTCCAGCTCCTGGATCCGATCCCGGTAGGCCTGGGCCGCAGGGTTCGAGGGGTTGGGGTCCGTCATTGCCTCCACTTTTCTTCGCCCAGGTCGGAATGGGTCGGGAAGATCCGGGCCCGGAGGCGTCGGGTCAAGCGTGGACCTCCTACCGGGTTCCTGTGGGCTTTCCTCCGAATTCGGTCCGGGGGGTCGGCTCGGCAGGGCCTTTTCCCTACCTTTCCTTGGCGGTCCGCTCTCGGTGGGGATCGGTTCCCCGGACGCCGTGCTTCGCCATCGGAGGTCCACGGCTCGGGGCGGACGGCAGCGGCCCGGCGCCGTGGTTACAGCCACGCAGCCGGAGATCCGGATACACCAAGGGGACGAAGGAGGGGGCATGACCAGGCGGCGAATACCCGTGGCGGTTCTCGGAGCCACCGGAGTGGTGGGACAGAGGTTTCTGTCCCTTCTGGAGGGTCATCCGTGGTTTCGGGTGAGTGAGCTGGCCGCATCCGAACGTTCGGCCGGCAAGCCGTACCGCGAGGCGGTACGGTGGCTCCAGTCCACCCCGATTCCGGAGGAGGTGCAGGGGCTTCCGGTGAAGCGGGTCGGGGACGATCTCGACGCCTCCCTGGTCTTTTCCGCCCTCTCCTCCGACGTGGCGGGACCTGCCGAGGAGGAGCTGGCCGGCCGGGGCCACCTGGTGGTTTCCAATGCCAAGAACCACCGGATGGATCCCCGGGTTCCCCTCTTGATTCCGGAGGTGAACCCGGAGCACCTGGAGCTCCTGGACCGTCAACCCTGGGGCTCGGGCGGGATCGTAACGAACCCGAACTGCTCCACCATCGGCATAGCCCTGGCGCTGAAGCCACTCCACGACGCCTTCGGGGTGGGCGCCTTGCATGTGGTCACCCTTCAGGCCGTATCCGGAGCCGGGGTGCCGGGGGTGTCGTCGATGGAGATGGTGGACAACGTCATTCCCTTCATCTCCGGCGAGGAGGAGAAGATCGAGCACGAGACGGGAAAGATCCTCGGGGTTCTCCAGGCCGAGGGCGTGACCGCGGCCCAGCTGCGGGTGAGCGCTCAGTGCAACCGGGTCCCGGTCTTGGACGGACATCTGGCCTCGGTATCGGTGCAACTGGAGGCCACCCGAGGACCGTCCGAAGCCGAGGTGATGGAAGCCCTGTCCGGTTTCCGGGGCCGGCCCCAGGAGTTGGAGCTTCCCACCGCCCCCCGCTCCCCCATCGTGGTGTTGGACGGGGAAGCCGACCCGCAGCCTCGGCGGCACAGGGACCTGGGCGGTGGCATGTCCGTCTCCGTGGGGCGGCTTCGCCCGTGCCCGATTCTGGGTTGGCGCTTCGTCCTTCTCTCCCACAACACGGTGCGGGGTGCTGCCGGCGGGGCCATCCTCTGTGCCGAGTTGGCTGCGGCGGAAGGACGGGTGCCCGGCGCTCCGGACTCGTGGCCCTCCGGCTCCTGAAGGTCCTCGTCCGGCCCGAGGCCGAGCCGCAGGTATCGGCTCTCCTGGACGATCTGGGGGGTCACCCGCGATGGACGCTGCGGGCGGAGAAAGGGTGGCTCGAGGTTCAAGCTCTGATTCCCGCGGAGGGGAACGAACCCTTCATGGACGCGTTGGAGACGGGCCTCCGGGAGCAGGAAGGAGCCCGGATCACCCTCCTCCCGGTTCAGGCGACCATCCCCCGGATCGAGGACGGGAAGGACGAATCGGAGGAGGACGAATCGGACGAGACGGAGGAGGCCGGCGGGGGGCGGGAGAGGTCCGCCTTCAGGGTGAACCGAGAGGAGCTCTATACCTCCCTGTCGGATTCGGTTAAATCGGGTCCGTACTACCTGATCATGACCGCCCTCTCCGCAGTGGTCGCTTCGGCGGGGCTCCTCATGGACGATACGGCCGTGATCATCGGTGCCATGGTCATCGCCCCCCTCCTGGGTCCGAACATGGCCCTTCCCTTCGCCATCACGGTGGGGGATCTGCAGATGGGGCGGACCGCCTTCCGCACGGCCGGCGTGGGCGCGCTGGTGGCTTTCGGGGTGGCATGGGTCCTCGGCTGGATCTTGCCGGTGGACCCCACCCTCTCGGAGTTGGCCGCTCGAACCGATATCCGGTTCGGCCACATCGCCTTGGCCCTGGCCTCCGGCGCGGCCGGGGTTCTTGCCCTCACCCGGGGCGTGGCCACTGGGCTCGTGGGAGTGATGGTCGCGGTGGCCCTCCTACCGCCGTTGGCGGCTGCCGGTCTGCTTATAGGAGACGGTCATTGGGCGGCCGGTGTGGGAGCCCTTCTTCTCGTGGTGGCGAATCTGGCGTGCGTCAACCTGGCCGGGATCGGGACGTTCCTGGCCCAAGGTGTCCGTCCCCTCTCCTGGTGGGAGGAGGGTGAAGCCCGGCGGGCGGTGGTCCTGGCGACTTCGGCCTGGGCTCTGGTGGTGCTGGTCCTTCTGGCCGTCGTCTGGTTGGGTTGGGAAGGTTGAGCCGTTCCATCCCCGGGGACGGAACTCAGGGCCGCCACTCCACCACGGCGGCGTAACCCAGGCTTTCGCGATCCTCCGGAAGGTACTGGGCTACGACCCGGAGCACCTGGAAGCCCTGGGCGAGTTGAAAGGACAGGGTAGGATCGGAGAGTTCCTTGCGTACCACCCGCTCCACGTACTCATGCGCCGTGAGTTGCTCGGCGTGGCGGGCGTAACCGCTGATCCGGGCGCCGGCCACGATACGGGAGAGTCCCAATTCCTCCAGAAGCCGCTCCCGGGCCCGGTAGAGGGCCGTGCCCACTCCTTCTCCCTGTACCTCCGGGTCCACGAGGACCCCGGCACCGTACAGGACCGTTCCCCTTTCAGGATCGTGGGTGGTGAAGTGCCCCTTCCCCGTGAGGGTCCACCAGTCGGCGTCGGGGGAAAAGTCATCCAGAGGGGGCACCAGGCTGGCGGCCATTCCCACCACCCGCCCGGACGGGTCGACGGCCACCAGCTGGCCCCGTGGAAAGATCTCGAGGTGGGAGCGGAGCTCCTCCTCCCGCCAGGTCGCTTCCAGGCGGTAGACGGCCCGTGAGATCCGGACGATCCGGGGCAGGTCCTCCTCACGGGTAGGCCGAACGTCCACCTGCCCGCTCCGCCTCGGCCGTCGGTTCACGAAGAGGGAAGCCAACGGATCAAAGGGGCTCCACCACGATGCCCTCCACCAAGCTCCGGGTGCGATGACTGTCCAGGAGGGGAAGGACCGTGCCGAACGTACGGGTGTTCTGGATCGTTTCCAGATTCAGATCGCCGATGACCATGCTCTCCTGGTTCGGCTCTCCCTCGGCGAGCACCCCATCTCGGGCGAAGGGAAAGTCGCTGGGGGTGAGGATCGAGGCCTGTCCCCAGTTCAGATGGACGGCGGGCACCATGGGGATGGATCCCACGGTGGTGGAATGGATCACGTACATTTGGTTCTCGATGGTTCGAGCTTGGGCGCAGTAGCGGACCCTGAGGAACCCGCGCCGGTCGTCGGTGCAGCTGGGAACGATGAGGATGTCCGCTCCCTTGTGGGCCATGGCCCGGGCCACCTCCGGAAACTCCACATCATAGCAAATGGCCACGGCGAACCGGCCCAGCTCCGTGTCGAAGACCTTGGGACGCGTTCGCGGGGAGACGTCCCACTCCTCCTGCTCGAACCGAGTCATGTGGAGCTTCCCCTGGACTCCCATGGCTCCGTCGGGTCCGAAAATCATGGAATCGTTGTAGACGTGTCCCGACTCGTCGTCCCGGACGGGGATCGTCCCGGCCACGATGTAGATTCCGTTGTCCCGGGCCAGGCCGGACATGAGTTCCTGGAACCGAGGAGCGTGGCCGGCGAGCTCCCGGATCTGGTCCCGGATGGGCTTCTGCGTGTCGTTCAGGGTCAGGAGCTGAACCGTGAAGTACTCGGGGAACACCATGAGGTGGCATTCGTAGTCGGCCGCCGTTTCCACCAGGCTTCGGACCTGTTCGGCGAAGTCCTGGAATGTGGAGACGGGACGAATGTAGTATTGGAGCGATGCAACACGGATTCGGTCCATTCCGGCTCCCGGATGAAGGGGGGCGAAGGGGGGCGGAAGCAGGCGCTACCACACCTCTTTCCAGGACCCGTTCCCTCGCCGGGAGTTCCGACTGGCACCGAGGTCCGCCCGAAGGGACGGAGATCCCCACGCTGGGGGTTGGGAAGACCCGAACCGTAGAGGAGTGATGAACGGAACGTTGATGGGGGGAGTAACGGCCCTGCTCCTGGTCTGGGGGACCGTTTCGGGTGCGGTGGCCCAGGAACCTCCGAGCCCCGCACAGACCTTCGGATTCGAGCCGGGGACCGACTATGAGGTGGCCGACCTGGACGAGCTGTACGGCTATTACCGGGAGCTCGCCCGAACGAGCGAACGGGTCCAGCTCCGGGAGATCGGCGAGAGCACACGCGGCGAACCGCTGCTTCTGCTTCTCATTTCATCCCGGGACAATCTGGGACGGATCGATCGGTGGAGGGGCACCTCCGAGCTCCTGGCGGGCGGCCGCCTGCTGCCCAGGCAGGCACGGAACTTGGCCCGGGAAAGCCCGGCCCTGGTCTGGATCGACGCCGGCCTCCACTCCACTGAGCTGGCTCCGACCCAGCACGCGCCCGTTCTCGCCCACCATCTCGCCACGGACGAATCCGAGGAAGCCAGGCGGATACGGGATGGGGTCGTTCTCCTCCTCATGCCGGTGATGAATCCGGACGGCCACCGGGTGGTGGTGGACTGGTATCGTGAGAACCTGGGGACTCCTTGGGAGACCACGGATCCTGTGGAGCTGTATCACGAATACGCGGGTCACGACACGAACCGGGACTGGTTCATGATCCGCCAGCAGGAAACGGCCCACATCTCCCGGGCCCTGTACGGGGAATGGCATCCGCAAATCGTCTTCAACCACCACCAGGAAGCCCCCTACCCGGCTCGGATCTTCGTTCCCCCGTTCGCCGACCCTGTGAATCCCCACATCCCTTCACTGGTGGTCCGGGGAGTGAACCTGGTGGGGGAGGCGATACAGAAGCGTCTGGCCGAGCGAGGAATGGAGGGTGCCGTCTCGGGGACCACCTTCACCATGTGGTGGAACGGCGGGATGCGGACCGTTCCGTACTTCAAGAACATGGTGGGGATCCTCTCGGAAGTGGCCCACAGCAGCCCCACACCCGAGTATCACCCTGCCAGCGAACTGCCGGAGGTCTTCGGGGCTCCGGGCCGAACGATCCCCGCCCAGAAGCCCAGCATCCATTATTCGGACCCCTGGCGAGGGGGTTGGTCCCGTTTTTCGGACGCGGTCGAGTACCACTTGCAGGCTTCCCTCGCCACGTTGGATATAGCTGCCCGGTTCAGGGAGGAGTGGCTCTACAACGTCCATCAACTGGCCAGTCGCCAGATCGACCAGGGCATGGCTGGGAGCCCGTATGCCTATATCGTGGATGTGGAGGAGCAGTGGGACCGGGGCGAAGCGGCGGAGCTCCTACGGGCGCTGCTCCGGGGAGGGGTCGAGATCCACCGGAGTCGAACACCCTTTCTCGCCGAGGGCCGGGAGTACCCTTCGGGCGCTTACGTTTTGATGGCCGCTCAGCCTTACCGGCCCTACCTCATGGACCTCCTGGAAGCTCAGGAGCACCCTGAGCGGGAGCTCTTCCCCGGAGGACCTCCCGAGCCCCCCTACGGCGACCTGGCCGGCTGGACTCTTCCAATCCAGATGGGGGTGGAAGTGGACCGCGTGGATGGACGCTTCCATGCGGATCTCGAACGCGTCCAGGAGATCTCCCCTCCTCAGGCTGCCAGTTCCCACGCCCCCGACGCGTTCGGTTTCTGGCTTTCGGCGCGCCGGAACGAGAGTCGTCAGGCGGTGAACGAGCTCCTGGACGATGGTCTTCGGGTCTTCGTGCCCTACCGGCTCCCTGTAGATGAGGAAGCGGAGCGGGGGTTCTTGGTCGAGGCCTCGAACGAGAGGGATGTGGAGCGTGTGAGAACGGTGGCTCGGAGCCTGGGTCTGCACCTTCGGCCGGAGAGCGGATCTTCCACGGAGGACCTCCGGGAGATCCGACGGCCCAGCGTGGGAGTGTACCGCTCCTGGGTGCCCGAGCCCGACGAAGGATGGACCCGCTGGCTCCTGGAGCGTTACCGCTATCCGGTGGCATCGCTCCGGGACCCGGACATCCGCGACGGGGGCTTGGATCAGGTCGATGTCCTGGTTCTCCCGGATCAGTCGGCGGAAACGATCCGAGACGGGCACGAGCCAGGGAGTCGACCACCGGCCTATGTGGGAGGCCTGGGGCCGGAGGGGACGGAGGAGATCCGTGGCTTCGTGGAAGAGGGGGGAGTACTCGTGGCCATGGACGGGGCCACCCGATTCGTCATGGAGGAGCTGTCCGTTCCGGTGGAAGATGCCGTGGCGGCGCTCCCCCGGAACGAGCTCTTCGTTCCCGGGTCCCTTCTCCGCCTCCAGGTGGATGGATCGGACCCGGTGGCCTGGGGAATGCCGCTTGAGGCGGCGGTGTTCTACCAAAGGAGCCGCGCCTTCCGAGTGCTCGATCCGGAGCGGGTTCGGGTGGCGGCCCGGTACGGAGCCTCGGGGCTTCTCCTGAGCGGGTGGGAACAGGGAGCGGACGAGCACCTGGCGGGACGCCCGGCCGTCGTCCGTGCGCCGTTGGGTGAAGGGGAAGTGGTCTTGGTGGGATTCCGGCCTCAGTTCCGGGGTCAGACGTCCGGCACCTTCAAGTTCCTCTTCAACGCCATCCTGCAGGGCTCGTGGGGTGAGGAAGAGGTCATCCTGGAAAGTGGGTGGGGGAACGCGTCGGGCGAGGCGGGTACATCGGTGGGCGGTGCCCTGTCGGGGGCGCCGAAGTAGATCGCCACCGTAGGAGGAGCGAGGCACGTGACCGAGTCGGAAAGGGCGTCGGAGAGGGGAATTGCGATTCTCGGGGGAGGGAACCTGGGGCGAGCCATCGCCCGGGGTGTGGTCTCATCGGGGCTCGTCACGCCCTCCCAGGTGTGGGTGACGCGGCGCCACCCGGAGCACCTGCAGGCGCTGGCCGATGATGGCTTCCGCACGGGTTCCGATAACGCAGCGGCGGTCCGTGACTCCCAGGTTGTGATCCTTTGCGTTCTCCCCCAGCAGCTCGACGAGCTGGCGAAGGATATCGTTCACGTTCTCGACCCGGAGCGGCACGTGGTCGTTTCCACGGCCTCGGGAGCCTCCATCCGCGCCATCCGCCGCCAGGTGGGTGAGGAGGTCCCCGTGGTCCGGGCCATGCCGAACCTGGGGGTTCGCATCCAGGAGTCCATGACTTGCCTGGCCGCGGATCCAAGGTCGGAGCGGGCTCTTCCGGCGGTGGAGGAGGTGTTCTCCGGCGTCGGGGAGACGATCCGAATACGGGAGGACCAGGTGAACGCGGCCACGGCTCTTTGCGCTTGTGGTGTCGCCTTTTTCCTCCGGGCCATTCGAGCGGCCGCCCAAGGGGGCAATGAGATCGGCTTTCACGCGGATGAGGCGATACGGATGGCGGCACAGACCGCCAAGGGTGCCGCCGAGCTTCTCTTGTCCAACATGAGCCACCCGGAGACCGAGATCGACAAGGTCACCACGCCGAACGGTTGCACCATCGCGGGATTGAACGAGATGGAGAACCGGGGTTTCAGCTCGGCGTTGATCGGAGGCATCGTCACCTCGTCGAACCGGGCCGGCGTCTTGTACTCTGATCCGAATGACGGATGAGGGCAGCCCGGTACCCTACCGGGCCTTCACGGTGGACGAGGCGAACGCACTCCTCCCCGATCTGGAGGAGGTGTTCCGCCACCTGGAAGGTCTCCGGGAGCGGATGCGGGCGGACACGGACCGACTG
>SKSR01000135.1 GCA_007122885.1 Gemmatimonadota bacterium | reverse complement strand
CCGGCCGGGAGGAAAGCCCCCTCAACTCGATCGAATCGAATCTGTCAGCGCCTCTCGTCGTCGGCGTCCGCCTCATCGTCGGCGGCCACCTCACCCACCGTCCGCATCTGGAACGGTTCGCTCTGGACGATGCCCAGCACGATGGAGGATAGCGCGTAGTCGTAGTCTTCGGCGTCCCGGACCACCTGCCGGATCGCCGGCTGGTCGAAGTACTCCATGGGCCGGCCGGTGGCATAGGCCATCATGTACTCGACGAAGTTTCGGACCAGCGGCGCAGGCCGGCTCAGGAGGAGCCCGGCGAGCTCCACCGGCCCGTTCACCTCCGTCCCGTCCCAAGCCACATCGGTGGACGTGACGGGGACTCCGCTTTCTCGGGTTCGCCACTGGCCGAGCACGTCGTAGTTGTCCAGAGCCACTCCGATGGGATCGATCATCTCGTGGCAGGACGAGCACGCCGGGTTGTCCCGGTGGATCGCCAACTGCTCCCGAGTCGTCAGAATCTCACCGTCGGCCACATCACCCGCGTCCTCCAGCTCCGGCACATCCGGCGGAGGAGGCGGCGGCGGCGTCCCTAGGAGGACCTCCATCACCCAGACTCCCCGGAGGACCGGAGAGGTCCGATTCCCCACCGAGGTGAGGAGGAGGATGCTTCCATGTCCCAGGAGCCCCTGGCGCTGCATCCCTTCGGGGTAGTCCACCTTCCGGAAGTCGTCACCGGACACGCCGGAGATCCCGTAGTGCCGCGCCACGCGCTCGTTCAAGAACGTGTAGTCGGCCTCGAAGAGCTCCAGGACGCTCCGGTCCTCCCGGAGCACATGCTCGAAGAGGAGCTCGGTCTCCTTCCTGAGATCATCCCGGAGGTTCACGCTGAAGTCCGGGTACCAGTAGGGATCCGGCTGAATGTTGTCCATGTCGGGCAACCGGAGCCACTGGGCGGCGAAGCGGCTGGCCAGGGCTTCGGCCCTGGGATCGTCCAACATCCGGAGGGTCTGCTCCTCCAGCACCTGAGGATCGGAGAGACGGCCCTCGGACGCCACCTCCAGAAGCTCCCGGTCGGGAGCCCTTCCCCAGAGGAAGAAGGAGAGCCGGGAGGCCAGGTCCAGGTCGGCGACCGGGTACGCTTCGCCCGAGGCCAGGCCGGCCGGCTCCCTCTCCATCCGGAAGATGAAGTTGGGGCTCGCCAGGATGGCCTGCAGAGCCAACCGAACACCGTTTTCGAAGCCGCCGTCCTCGTACCCCTCATCGTAGAAGGCCATGAGGCCCGCCAGGTCCTCGTCGCCTACCGGACGCCGGTAGGCGTCTTCGGCCAACCGGGACAGGATGGACTCGGCGCAGGGCCTGGCTTCCTCCTCACTCTCCGGACGGCAGGTGAAGATCCGCTCCCGGGTCGGGTTGTCAGATACCCCGGCCGGCTCCTGGGGCCCGGCGATCACCACGTCCCAGATGTGGGGAAGGTTGGTCACCCCGTAGCTGCTCGCCTCACCCTCTCCCGCAAGCGACCACGCGTGAGGCCGGAGGAGGTCCTCGTAGGGCCCCTCGGTCTGCCGCACGAAGGTCACGGAGACCTTCCTCTGGCCGGCCTCAACGTAGATGGGTTCGGTGGCGAGGGGGTAGCCGCCCCCCCGGTTGCTCCCGGCCATGGGGTCCTCGAACTGGAGAAGGGCCACCTGCTCCCCGTCGATGGACACATCAATGTCCTCGAACTCGGCGCCCCGGCTGGCCCGGGTTTCGACGTTGAGGACGTACTTCCCGTCCGCCGGGAAGTCGTGGGTCACGACCATACCGCCGCGCGTTCCCATGGGAGCGCCCTCGATCCGGTCCCACTGGTGCTGGGAAGCGGACTGGGGCTGCCGGTAGGTGGACTCGACGTAGCCGGTCTCCGGATTCCCCACCGCACGCCGACTGATCGTACCGGCGGCCGTCAGGTATGCCTCCAGGAGGCTGGGGGTCAGGGTCTGGCCATCGGCCAGGTTGTCGAACCCGGCCAGGATGTTGTCCATCGGAAGCCACTCGGAAGCGTCCACCTGGAGACCCAGGAGGTCTTCGATGGCCCGCTCGTACTCCGCCCGGTTCAACCTCTGGAAGGACCGGAAGCCCGGGTTGGGCTGCTGGGCGGATGCCGCGTCGAGCTTCTCCTCCAGCGTCCGGGCGACCGCCATGAGGGTGTCTCCACCCGGCCGCGGGATGCCCCGAGGCGGCATCATTTCCATGCGGAGCATGTTGATGACCGCCTCGGCCCGCTGAGCGTCCTGGGCGGCGGCGGCAACATCAAAGCCCTCCAGGGAGAGGTTCCCCGTCTCCAAGGCATCGTTGTGGCACGTCCCGCAGGTCCGCTCGACCACCCGGGTCAGAACCTCATCCGAGACGTCCGACAGGTCCACCTCGGGCTCGCCGGACGGATCCAGAGATGGGTAACGGGCCAGGTAGGCCTCGTAGTCGGCGCCGTCCTGGCCCGCGTCGATCAGGGCCAACGGAGCGTCCTTTCCGGCACCCGCCATGGCCCAGGACTTGGATGGTACGGGTTCCTCGACCTCAGTCGGAATAAGCCCCACGACCGCAACCGCCACGGCCACGAGGACCCCCGGAATCAGTAGCCTCACGTCGTCTGCCTCCGTTCAATTACCGCCGTCTCGACCAGATCCACTACTTACTCGTGGCCCTGGCTCCTGCCGGAGCCCGTGTGGATCCGGCCCATATCCGCCTGCTCAACGCGTCCTGCTTCAGCACCTTAAAACAATCGAGTCCCGGGCGTTCTACTACCCGCTCCGGCCTCGGAGCTGTTGCCCCCGCCGCAAGCGTCGACCACCGGACGCTCGGGCTTCGGGACGCACCTGGGCCCGGCTCCCCGAGCCCAAATTCCCTGCATAGATAACCGGGGGCCGGTGGGGAGCGCAAGAAATTTCGTAACAGGGCTTTCCGCCCTTGGGCCGTTGACGGAGGGAGGGGCTTTGAGTAGTGCTCGTACTGGTGGGCATGTGGCGGATCCGCCGAGCGCGGCCGCGCCACATGGTGCCTGGGGTCGGCGCCAGCCTGAGCCGACGGCGGTCCGCAGAGACGGGAACGCGGGGGGAGGGGAACGTGACGGCCCGCCCCGAGGTAAGGGAGCACCGGTACTACCCGCTTCAACGCGTGCGTGCACGGAAACGGAAAGGTGATGACTATGAAGGATCGGGACTCGACCTTGGAGGAACGAATGGCGGCCCGGCAAGGCGCGGGGCACGGCAGGATTCGCCTCGGGGCCCCAGCCGTCACCGGAACCTTCCTTGTAATCCTCCTTCTCCTGGGACCGGGCGCCGTGGCTGCTCAGGACAGCGAGGCCCGCTCCGTTCTGGACGGAGTCTACTCGGAAGCCCAGGCGGAAAGGGGGCAACGGGCCTTCAACACCCATTGCGGCGAGTGCCATATCACCGAGGAATTCTCCGGGGAAAGCTTCCAGAACATGGTGGGCGGCGACCCCGTGGCCCAGTTCTACAACTTCGTCCGCAGCAGCATGCCGTACGAAAACCCGGCGAGCCTCTCCCGGCGGGCGTATTTGGACGTGATGGCCTACATCCTCTACCTGAACGACTACCCGGCCGGCGACGAGGACTTGCCGGCCACCGTGGACGCCCTGAGCGAAATCTACTTCCCGGAAGTGGGAGACGACCACTGAGGCCGACCACCGCTACGGCGAAGGGGCTGCGATCGAGGTGAAGTCCTTCTCGTAAATCCTGTACGCGGTCGGTTGCATCCCCACCGAAGCGTAGGCGTCCATGGCCGTCCGGTTCTGCAACTCCACATACAAGCGAAGCCCGCAGCACCGGCCGTCGGCCGCCGCCTCCTTTTCCAGTGCTCGGTAGAGCCTCCGAAACGTCCCCGCTCGTCGGGCTTCCGGCCGGACGAAGACGCTCTGGATCCACCAGAAGTAACCGTTTCGCCAGTCGCTCCACTCGGTGGTAAGGCCGAGCTGGCCCACGATCACCCCACCTCGCTGGGCAAGATAGTAGCGGCCCCGGGCCGGGTCTCCGAGCTGGGCGGCGACCCCCTTTTCAACTACGTCGGGATCGAGAGAGACTCCTTCCGACTCCTCCGCCAGCATCCGATTGAAGAGTGCCACCGTCCGGACATCCCCTGGACCGGCCCTCCGAACCGACATCCCTTTCCCCCCTTCCTCCGTCATGCGTCCTCCTCCGTCTTGCGTCCGGATGGGTCCTTTTCTAACCTCGGGCGGGGCCGAAGCATCCCGTCGACTCGCCCCCACCCGTGACCGGCGCCTCCCGGAGGGAGGCCCCCCCTCCCCCGATGGGCCGCACCGAAGAGACACCGGCCGCCCGACGAACCTGAAAACGAAGAGATGAACGGTTCCATGATCCGAAGGAACGATCGCAGTCTGGACAGGTTCCCTCTGGTTCCTCTCCTGCTCCTGGCCGCAGTGGTGGGCTCCTTCCTGGCTCCCGGAGAGTCGAAGGCCCAGCAAACCCTGCAAAGCCCGGAGGAGTTCCTGGGCTTCGAGGCGGGCGAACGCTTCAACCCGCATCACCGGGTAGTGGACTACGTCCGCCACGTAGCCGAGGCGAGCTCCCGCGTGGAGTTGGAAGAGTACGGCCGGACCCACGAACACCGGCCCCTTCTGGTGGCCTTCGTCTCGTCGGAGGAGAACCTGGCGGCCCTGGAGGAGATCCGGACGAACAACCGCCGTCTGGCCGGGCTGGAGGAGGGCGAGCCGTCGGGCCGTCGAGCGACGATCGTCTGGCTCAGCCACGGGATCCACGGCGACGAGTCCTCCAGCATGGAGGCGGCCATGCATACCCTTTACGCCTTGGCCGACCCGGACCCGGAGCAGGCGGAATGGCTGGAGAACACCGTCGTGGCCGTCGACCCGGCGCTCAACCCTGACGGCAGCAACCGGTACGTGAACTGGTTCAACCAGATGCAGGGTGTCCGGGCCGACCCTCGGCCGGAGACCCGGGAACACAACATGCCCTGGCCCCATGGGCGGTTCAACCACTACCTCTTCGACTTGAACCGGGACTGGGCATGGCAAACCCAGAAGGAGACCCGGGCTCGAACAGCCCTCTACCACCGGTGGCTTCCCCATGTCCACGTGGACTTCCACGAGATGGGATTCGACAGCCCGTATTACTTCGCGCCGGCCGCCCAACCCTTCCACGAAGAGATCACGGAGTGGCAGCGGGAGTTCCAGCACACGATCGGGGACAGCCACGTACGCTACTTCGACGAGCAGCCCGAGCTCTACTACACCCGGGAGGTGTTCGACCTCCTCTACCCGAGCTATGGGGACACCTGGCCCACCTTCAACGGGGCCATCGGGATGACCTACGAGCAGGCGGGGAACGTGGCCGCAGGTCGGAAGGTGATCACCCAGGAGGGAGACACCCTCACCCTGGCCCACCGGATCTCGAATCAGCACACCTTGGCGCTCTCCACCGTGGAGGTGACCTCGGAGCACCACGACCGGGTGCTGGAGGAGTTCGAGAGCTTCCACCAGCAGGGCCCGGATGAGCTGGAGGGCCCCTACCGGACTTTCGTGATCCGGGCGGACGAGGGCGGTGACCGGGCGGAGGCCCTGGCCGAATACCTGGCCGCACAGGAGATCCGCGTGGGCCACCCCGAGGGGGGCCGGAGCATGGATGGGTATCACTACCGCACCGGCCAAACGGAAGGCTTCACCCTCTCCGAGGAGGACCTGGTGGTCCCCCTGGATCAGCCCAAGTCAGTGCTGGCCAAGGTCCTCCTGGAGCCCCGGACCACGGTGGTGGACTCGATCACCTACGATATCACGGCCTGGTCCCTTCCATACGTCTACGGCCTGGACGCATACGCGGTCACCGAAGACGTGGCCGTTGGGACCTGGGAGGTGGACGTATCCCGTGAGTACGGGGTGGAACCGGGAGCGCAGGACGAACCGTACGCCTACGTGGCCCCGTGGGGGACGTGGCGGGACGCCCGCTTTCTGAGTCAGCTCCTGGAGGAGGGAGTGCGGGTCCGATTCGCCGAGCGGCCGTTCGTGGTCCAAGGCCGCTCCTTCGACGAAGGGGCTCTCGTGATGACCCGGAGGGGGAACGAGGGTCTGGGCCCCGACTTCGACCGCATCGTCCGGGAAGCGGCGATGGAGGAGGAGCGGTCCGTCTTCGCCTCCCCCACGGGAAGAGTGGACGAAGGAATCGACTTCGGGTCGAACCGGATGCTCTTCCTGGACCCGCCCCAGGTGGCGGCGGTAGCGGGTCAGGGGATCTCCACCACCGCCTTCGGTGAGATCTGGCACTACTTCGACCACCAGATCGGCTACCCCTTGGCCATCATCGACCAGCGGACCCTGGGAGGGATGCCGCTGGACGATTACGACGTCCTGATCCTGCCGGACGGGAACTACCACGCCGTCCTGGACGACGACATCTATGGGGAAATCCTCCGGTGGGCCCGGGAGGGTGGGACCCTCATCGCCCTGGGGGGTGCCCTGGACTATCTGGCGGAGCGAGAAGACGTACCCGGCTTGGAGCTCCGCTCTTTCCAGGACTCGGCCGATGACGCGGAGACCGAGCCGTCCGAGCTTGTCCGGAGGTACGGGGACCGGGAACAGGAAGCCGTGAGCCGAAACATCCCCGGGGCGATCTTTCGACTCGAGCTCGATGGCAGCCATCCCCTGGGATTCGGATACGGAGACGAGTACTTCTCCCTCCGCACGAGCCCCCGGAGCATGGAGCTGGCGGAGAACGGGTGGAACGTAGGTGTGCTGGGCGACTTCGAGGAAGCCCATCGAGGAGGATTCGTGGGCCACGAGGCAGAAGAGCTGGTTGAGAACTCCCTGGTCTTCGGAGAACTCCCTTTGGGCGGGGGAAGGGTGGTGGCCATGGCGGACAGCCCCCTCTTTCGCGCGTTCTGGGCCAACGGGCGAATCCTGTTCGCCAACGCGGTCTTCTTCGTGGGCAACCGCTGACGACGGGTGTCCGCCGCGGGCGGAGTTTCCCCGAGCCGGTTGGAAGGTGATCCCGGGGATGGAGCGCTTCCAAAGGCTCGGGGTCTTTCCCGAACCTTCCCGGCGCCCCTGAAAGCGCCCTGGGGATCATCCCGCCTTCCGTGGGTACTGTAGGCGGCCCTCCGTGGTGTGTCCCGACCGGAACAACCGTGGGCAGGGGGGAAGAACGGGCCTCGACGCCCTGAGCGGCGAGGCCCTTTGAATCGCTTCATAACATCGAGAGGGTGGGTGTGAGCCGTACCATAGGAATCGGTCTTCTCGGATGCGGAACCGTGGGAGGTGGCGTCCTCCAGATCCTGCGCCGAGAAGCGGAAGACATCACCGCCCGAACCGGGGCTCGCCTGGAGGTCCGGAAGGTGGCGGTGCGCGACCCTACGAAGAAACGGGCCGTGGAGCTCGCTCCCGGACTCCTTACCACCGATCCCGAAGAGGTGGTGGAAGCCGACGATGTGGATGTGGTGGTGGAGGTCATGGGAGGGCGACGGCCGGCTGGCAGCCTCATACGCCGGGCCATCGAGCTCGGGCGTCCGGTGGTCACGGCCAACAAGGAGCTCGTGGCGTACGAGGGGCCAGAGCTCTACGAAGCCGCCCGAATAGCAGGTGTGGACCTGGCGTACGAGGCTGCGGTAGCCGGAGCCATCCCCATCATCAAACCACTGAAGGAATCCCTGGCCGGAGACTCGGTCCGACGGGTGGTGGGAATCCTGAACGGGACCACCAATTACATCCTCACCCGAATGGCCGAGGACGGAACCGCTTACGAGGACGCTCTGGCCGAAGCGCAGCGGCTGGGGTTCGCCGAGTCGGATCCCTCCGCCGACGTGGGAGGCCATGACGCGGCGGCGAAGGCGGCGATTCTCTCCTCACTGGCCTTCGACATGGCCATCCACGACCGGGACGTGTACCGGGAGGGGATCGAGGGGATCACCCGGGCGGACATTCGGACCGCGGACCGTCTCGGGTACGTGATCAAGCTGGT
>SKSR01000193.1 GCA_007122885.1 Gemmatimonadota bacterium | reverse complement strand
GGGAAACCCGGCGCCGCCGCGAGTCGGGCATCTCGGATCGAAAAAACGGAAGTCCATCAGCGCGGGACAGGGCTCGCCTGTAGGGTGGAAACCAGGGCACGGGCCAGCTCCCGGGTTTCTTCGTCCGCCTCCTTCGGGTGCGGCCGTTGCTGACGGTGTTGGCGGGCTCGCTCCTCCGAGTCTACGGATTGGAGGACCCCTTCGGCCAGATACCGGACCTTCTCCTCGCCTCGTCTCCGGGCCAGGGCCTCGGCCCTGCCGGCGGCGATGCGAGCGTCATCCCAGCGCTCCAGGGCCACGGCGCCTCGAGCGGCCTCGACCCAGGCCTCGGCTAGGCCGGGTCCTTCCTCGGCTTCGAAGAGGAGGGAGCCCGCCCAGTCGTGGGACTGCTCGTCGCCCGACGCCCCTGCCGCCCGTGCCAGGGAACCGAGGGCCACCGTCCGGTGCGTGCCCGAAACCCGGGGAAGCACTTGAAAGAAGACGGGCAAGGCCTGGTCGTAGTAGCCGCGCTGAAGCCAGAAGTAGGCCACATCGTGAGCCAGGGCGGGGAGGAGCCGGTGCCCCTGCCCGTAGGCCCGCACCGCACCCGCTGCGTATTTGCGAGCCTCCGCTTCGTTCCCGCACTCGTCCTCCAGGACGAAGAGGTCGTGCAGGGCCATGCCTTCCACGTTCCGGAGGCCTTGTCGGGTGGCCCTCCGGAGGGCCTTAAGTAGGTTCCGTCGGGCGGCCGGATAGGTGCCCCGCTGCCGCATCATCTTGCCCAGGGCGATGTAGGCGCGGATGTACGTGTCCCAGTCCCGTGCCTGGCGCCCGAGTCCCACCGCTCTTTGGAGCCACGCTTCGGCTCGCGAATACTGGGCCCGGTCCCGTACGGCCCGGCCCACCTGGAGGGCGTGCCGGGCATCCGCGGGGCAGGTCAGGGCGGCCGCCTGGTAGAACTCCACCGCGGTCAGCGGATGGCCCTCCCGGTCCGCCCACCGGCCCACTCGGCTACACGCCAACCCAACGGCTTCCGGGTCCGCTTCATCCGGCTTGGAGAGAACCTCTGAGAGAGTGAGCAGCGGCTCCTCCAACTCCGGCTCCGCTTCCAATGAGAGGATCCCCGCCACCCGGCGATCGTGAGCCTCCGGGGGAAAGAGCCCCTTCCGTTCCTGAGGGCTCACTCGGGCCCAGAGGAGGACGCTCCGAAGGGACTTCCAGAGTGTGGCCCCCAATTGGGAGGAGAGTTCCCGTATCACGTTGAGCCCCTCCGGCCCCGGAGCTTGTGCATCCCTCAGGAGTGGGGGGGGCACCCTCCAGTGTCGTTTCAGGGTGGAGCCATTCCCTATTGCTTTTTGGGCGATCATGGTTTCTCCAGGACAGGCCTTCGTTGGAAGGGCCAGGATGAACGGACGTTTTCAAGCTATATCCGAGTGGCGCAAGAATCCAGGGCGCCACCGTGTGGGGACGGGGCGGTCGGTGCGGCGGCTTTCCCCTTTGGACTCAACCTGTTATGAGTGCCGGCGCACCTGAAAGACGGTCGGGGTGGGACCACGGAGAAGGAGTTCCAACCCTTCGACAAAGGAGAGGTGGCCGTGAGCCAAGAGGCGACGGAGAGTCCACGGGAGGTGGGGTGGGTGGACCGGGCGCTCGACTGGGTAGAGCGCGGGGGAAACCGGCTCCCGGACCCCATCACTCTCTTCGTCCTCTTCGCCCTGGCCGTTCTGGCCATTTCCTGGCTTGCTTCGGTCCTCGAGTGGTCCGCGGTCCACCCGGGAACCGAGGAGGAGGTCACCGCCGAGAACCTCCTGACCGGGGAGAGCATTCAGCGGATCCTGGTGGAAATGCCCCAGACCTTCACCGACTTTCCGCCGCTGGGTCTGGTCCTTGTGGTCATGATCGGGATCGGGGTGGCCGAACGGAGCGGTCTGATCGAGACGGCCCTGAAGACCTTCGTGCGGAGCGTGCCGAGTTGGACGGTGACCGGGGCCATCGTGCTGGCGGGGCTTCTCTCCAGCCTGGCAGTGGATGCCGGGTACGTGGTGCTGATTCCCCTGGGCGCCGTGATCTTCCACGGAATGGGACGCCACCCCATCGCCGGCCTCGCCGCCGCCTTCGCCGGCGTGTCCGGGGGCTTCAGTTCCAACCTGTTCCTCACGGCTTTGGACCCGCTCCTGGCCAGCTTCACGGAACCGGCGGCCCGCCTGTTGGACCCGGATTACACCGTGCCGGTGACCGCCAACTACTGGCTCATGATGGCCCTCGTTCCCGTCTTCACTGTGACGGGTACATGGGTCACGGAGCGCTTGCTCGAGCCGCGACTGGGCGTGTATACGGGTGGGGTGGAGGTAGAGGAGGATACGGGACTCACCCGGGAAGAGGCGCGCGGGCTCTGGGTGGCGGGTGCCGTTTTCGCGGTGAGCCTGTTGGTGGTGGCGTGGATGGTCGTTCCCGCGGACGGAGTCCTTCGAGGCCCCGATGGCGAGATCGATCCGTTCCTCAACGGCATCGTGGCGCTCATGCTCTTCGTCTTCTTCCTCCCGGGTCTCGCCTACGGTATCGCCACCCGGAAGGTCCGGAGCGATCGGGACGTTGCCGAGATGACGTCGGAGACCATGGGGAGCATGGGAGCCTACATCGTCCTGGCTTTCGCCGCCGCCCACTTCATCGCCTTCTTCGATTGGTCGAACCTGGGGCTCATCCTGGCGATCACCGGTGCCGACGTCCTGGAAGGCGTGGGGTTCACGGGGCTTCCCCTGATCGTGGCCTTCGTGGCCGTCTCCGCCTTCATCAACCTCTTCATCGGAAGTGCGTCGGCCAAATGGGCCGTCATGGCGCCGGTCTTCGTCCCCATGCTCATGTTGCTGGGGTACTCGCCGGAGCTCACCCAGGCCGCGTACCGGATCGGGGATTCCATCACGAACATTCTCACGCCGCTCCTTCCCTACTATCCCCTCGTGATCATCTTCGCCCAGAAATACGAGGAGGACATCGGGATCGGCACGATCATCTCCGCCATGCTGCCCTATTCCGTAGTCTTCGCCTTGGCGGCGATACCCCTGCTGCTCCTATGGGTGGGCTTGGGGATTCCTCTGGGTCCGGGGGCCCCGACCTTCTACTCGCCGTGAAGGCGTTCTCAAAGGGTGCGCCCCTGCGTACACGTCCGGCGGATGTGTGCGCCCGGACCGGACCCACTCCGGCGAGGGCGGGACTCGTGAGGGCGGGCTCGCCCTGAGGGTGGAGTCCTTCGCTCAAAGCCTCCTCTTCGATTCCGGAAGATTTCGCTCGCCCGGGAGGTTTTCTTCGGGGGAGGATCCAGAGGGGCGCTCTGGGCGGAGGGGGTGGGTGGAGCCGCCGGTCCGGAGAAGCTCACCCTCTTCGCCCCCGCCCGCCTCCAAGTGCCGTCGCAGGTCATGGAGCCGTTGCGCGATTTCTCCCTGCCGGTTCAGAAGCCGTTGCCGGAGGTCTCCGCGGCCTCTGAGGAGAAAGAATCGTTTCAATTCCTGGACCGCTTCCCCCCAACGGCCATGGGTGGCCAACATGGCCGCTCCGAGCAAAGGAAGGACGGTCAGGACTCCCACCGCCGCCTCCCACCCCCACATTCGTCCCGCCACCGCGGCCAGGATCGCCGCCCAGCCCAGGAAGGCGACGGTTCCCCCCATGACCTTGTAGCTGGCCCGTAGCTCGGGGCTGAGATCCAACCGTTCCTCCACGAGCCCGATGAAGCGTTGAGGCGACCAGAAGACGAGCTGCCCCAGGAGGGCCAGGGGGGCCAGGAACCCGAAGAAAAACACACCTCGAGCGGCCCACCGGAGTGCTACGGAAGCCGACGGAACCGACCTCAGATCTTGCGGGCGGAGGTTGAGGCGGTTCAGGATCCGGTGGTGGCGTCGGACCTCACGGGCCAGCTCTGCGTCCTGGGCCGTTTCGCGCTGACGGACCAGGGCCAGCGACCGATTCACCTCCCGGGACCTTCGGAGTAGGGTTCCGGGGTCGTCGCCTCCCCCGAACTCGGCCCGATGAATCGCCTCCACCGCTTCCACCAACGGTGCGTCCTCCCACCGCTCCAGATTCAAGGTGACTTCGTGGAGCCGCTGGGAGATCCGATGGGTGAGCGTCCGAACGGTTTCGGGGGTGTTCGGGGCCCCAGTCGCCAGGTCGTCCCATTCCACCGGAGAGCCCACGAGAGCCAGGGCGTCGGAGCGAAACTCCTCTTTAGCTCGGAAGGTCAATCCCACTGGAATGATGGGAAACGTCCTCCCCATGGAGCCGGCCGCTCCCAGCGCGATCCGGGCCGCTCCGGACTTCAAAGGGGCCAGGGTCGGGCCGCCGTGGGTCAACCCCTCCGGGAAGATACCCACCGCGGCCCCTTCCTCCGCCAGGGCCTTCCAAACGGCTCGGAAAGTGTCCTCGTTGCGGACCGTGAGCTCCGGTCGGTCCATGGCCCGGTAAATGGGGATCGATCCCATTCCGCGGATGAACCATCCCAGGCCGGGATGATCGAAGAGCGGCGCGCGGGCTAGAAAGCGGACGGGCCTGCCGGCCGCCCAGGCTACAAGGGCCGGGTCCAGGAGGGAGTTGGGGTGGTTGGCCACGATGAGCACGGGACCCGTGTGGGGGATCCTTTCCCCGGAGACCTTGATCCGGTAATAGCTTCGAGCCAGGAGCCGGGAGAAGTGATGGAAGAGGATGTGGGGAAGCATGAAGGCTCCGAGCCACACGGGGCGCTCAAGGAACGTGCCGGACGACCGTAACGATGGCGTCGACGGCGGGCCCGGGTCAACGCGGCTCGGGGTTCATCTCTCCGGCGATCGGGGGAGCTCCCGAACTTCCTCCGGGGGCTCCAGGTCTTCCTCGTCCAAAGCTTCGATACGGATTTCCTCCACCTCCATGACCTGCTCCCGACCCAGGACGGTCTGCCGGGTGCGGGTAGGGAGGAGGATTCCGTCGAACTCTCCGTAATCCTCGTAGACCACCGTAGCGTCCACCGTGCCGACCGGGGTGGTCTGAACCAGCTCGGCTCGTAACAGCAGACCAGATTCCTCCGAGTAGCAATCGGTCGTTTCCCGGCCCGAGCGCCACCGGATCTCCACCAGGTAGCAAGGCTCTCCATCGACGGCGTCCCGGGCCACCGTCCGGGCCTCCACCGCCAGGGAATCGTCCCTCAGGTCCCCGGCCAGGTGAGCTTGCTCACGAAGCTGGGCGGCTTCCTCCCCTTCGAGAATGCGGGGTCCGCGGAGGGGGTCCACGGACCAGGCCACCTCCCCGTCGTACCCCGTCAGCACCTCTCCCACGCCGGGCGTCTCGGTTCGGGTCTTCATGCGACTGGGAGGAGCCTGCGAGGTGATGAACCGGGCATCCGCTCCCAGGCCGGGGACCTCCACCCGACCCTCTCGGCGGATACCCGGAACGGAGAAATACACATCCCGGCCCCCCTTCACCTCCACGTATCGTTCGATGAGCTCCCGAGCGTTGGGAAGGTCGTCCTCCGGGTCCTCCGGTCCATCGGTGGCCGGTCCCTGAGGCCGGAGCGAGGGGGACGCAGTGTCGTCCGGAAGCTCGTCCCATGCATCGTCCCACGGGGCGCTCGGGCTATCTGATGGTTCCTCGGGAAGCGGAGCGTCCAGGAGCCGGAGCTCTCGGTCCAGGTCCACGTGGAGCCCCGAGAGCCCCCTGGGCCCGTTCCGCGGAGCGTATCGAGCGTCCCCGATACGGATACGGTACCCTTCTCCCCGTTCCTCCACCTCGAAATAGGGAAACCGGGACCAGACCAGGAAACGTTCGGCCTCGGGGTGGCTTGAGGCCGCTTCCACCACCGCTCCGTCCTCACCCCGGGCGATGGCGGGAAGGTCTCCCTGGAACCGGGGGGTGCGGAGCCAATGGAAGCTCCCCTGCAGATAGAGCTCGGGAACGGCGACCACCACGGTGCCGGCGAATGGATTGGCCGGTTCGGGCGATACCATAACCTCGTGAATGCCCGTGACCCCCTCCTGGGCCAGGACCGTTCGGACATGGGACTCCGCTGCCTCCGCTTGAGCCACCATGCCTGCCACGTAGACCACCCCGGCGGCCAGGGCTAGTCGAGCCCACGCCCGGCGGCGGGAGCTCCCCCGCCTCCGGCCTCCCAGCTGGGCGCGAAGGCCCACGATGCCCGCCAGTCCTGCCAGCCACACGGCCTTGGCTCCCCATGGCGCCGGCCCTGCCAGAACGGGTATGCTGAGGGCGCCGGCCAGGAGGCCCCACCCCACCTGGGCCGGCCGGGTCCGAGAGTAGACGATGAAGGTGGATCCCCCCAGCAGGAGCCAGACCCAAGGGTCCACGATGAAGAGGCTGTCCCCGTAGCTCCAGCTTCCGTCGAAGGGTGCGAGCCAGCGCATTCCGTACGTGTTCATCCAGTCCAGGAGGGGGTGGGTCCAGGTGCCCAGGGCGGCCAGGGCCAGGAGGATGCCCGGGCGGATCGCTTTAGCTCCCGGGTCATGGCGGCGGCGCACGACCCGGTCCCAGAGCAGAAGGACCCCCAGCACCAGGAAGGGAAGGACGACGAGGGCGGGGACGCCGTGTGTGATCCCCCGCCTCCACTCCAGGGCCACATACGGCCCGAAGAAATGCGCGATCACGTCCACATCCGGAGCGTTGGCTCCCAGGATCAGGGCGGCGGCGGCCAACGGCGTGGTCTTCCGCAGGCCGGCGGCGGCCAGGGAGCTTCCCGCGAAGGTGTGGGCGATGGGATCCACGGTGACAGGCCGGGTCGATGACGCTGAATCCTGGAAGAGGGGCCAACACTACCTTCCCGAGCCCTGCGCAACAAGGTAGCAGGTCCCACTTTCCCCATCCCCTGGCACTCGAGTAGGATTGGCATGCTCGACCTGCATCCCCGACACCGTGAAGAGTGGCTCCACATGGCCCCGATCGAGGATCTCTCCGACGAGGAGTTGGACCGCTACATCCTCACCCGACTGGCCATGGTCGGCGTGGATCTGGACGTTCTCCCCAAGGACGATCCCGAGGCGCCGGTGGACCGCCGACGGATTCTCGAAGGTGCTCGGTCCTTCCTTCGCGGCACGGAACCGGAGATCCGAAACTTCCCGATCCCCGAGGGGATTCCCCCGTTCCTGTATCCCTCCCGCGTTCCTGACAAGGAGAGAGGGGAGGGGGACGGCCCTTGAGCGACTCTACCGGGGGGCCCCAGGATCGCCTCATCGATCGACGTACCTTCGTGCGTCGGATGGTGGCTTTCTCCGCTGCCGGGGCGGCGGCCGTACCCCCGTTGGTGGCCGACTCGCCGCCGGGTATGAGCGTTCCCTGGCCGGCTGGGGCCGGGACAGGGACCTCGGAGCTTCCGGAGGGTTGGCGGGACGACCCGACCCTTCTCACGGCGGCCCAGGCGGCAGGCCGTATGGACGCAGGCGAGCTGGATCCACCCACTCTCCTGGAGGCCCACCTGGAGCGCGTACGGCGCTTGGACCCGGTGCTCTCGGCCTTCAACCAGCTGGACGAGGAGGCTGCCCTTCGCCGGGCCCGGGAACTGGCCGAGGAAGAGCGCCGGAGTCCTCTTCACGGGATCCCGGTGGCGGTGAAGGACAACTTCTACACCCGGGACATGGAGACCACTGCCAACTCGCTTCTCTTCCAAGGGTTTCGGCCCGCCTTCGATGCCACCGCCGTCGCTCGCCTTCGGGATGCTGGAGCCATCGTGATGGGAAAGACCCAGATGGGGCCCTTGGCCACCACCCGGGCGACCACGCCCGACGGGCGGATCACCACCCGGAATGCTTGGGCGCCCCGGTCCCCCGAGGTCAGCCCGGGAGGCTCCTCCTCAGGGTCGGCCACAGCCGTGGCCGCCCGGATGACCCCCTTGGCCACGGGGACCCAGACCGGGGGTTCGATCACCGTTCCGGCCGGGGTCCAGGGGCTCACGGGTCTCAAGCCCACGCTGGGCCGAGTTTCACTCCACGGGGTGATCCCCCTCACCTACACCAGGGACCATCCCGGCCCCCTGGCCCGGGACGCGGTGGATGCGGCGCTCCTG
>SKSR01000269.1 GCA_007122885.1 Gemmatimonadota bacterium | reverse complement strand
GTTGCCATGGCCCTCCCTCCCCGGTGGAACCAGGGGTCGGGTCAGGGTGCCGAGCTTCGGAGGGGCGTTCTGGAGGGTTGCTCTGCGCTGGAGGCGGCGCTCTTGGGTGGAGACCTGACCGCTTCCCCCGGCCCCCTGGTCCTGGACGTGGTATGCGTGGGACGAACGGACGAACCGATCCTACGGTCGGGGGCCCGGCCCGGGGACGAGCTCTGGGTGACGGGCGTCCTGGGGGGAAGCGCAGGTGCGGTGCGCTGCCGAAGGGAAGGACGGGATCCGCCCGCCGGCCTCCAGGAGCGGTATGTGCGACCCGATCCGCGCATAAGGGAGGCCGCCTGGCTACGGGGGGAGGTCCGCCTCGGCGCCCTCATCGACCTCTCCGACGGATTGGCCGGGGACGCGGCCCACTTGGCGGCGGCCAGCGGCGTGGCGGTGATCCTGGACGGTCACGCCCTTCCCCTCCATCCGGATCTGGTGGCGGCCGGGTTTTCGGCGGACGCCGAGGGAAGGGAGCTGGCCTTGCATGGGGGAGAGGATTACGAGCTGTGCTTCTCCGTCCACCCGGGTTCCCTGAAGCCAGACGTGCAAAGCCGCTTCCGAGATCTCTTCGGAGTCTCGTTGACCCGGGTGGGGGTCGTGGGGGAGGGGAGTGGGGTGTGGCTGCGGCCCGAGCCGGGGAGGGAGGCGGCTCCCCTGAAGAGAGGGGGTTTCGATCACTTTTCGGTGGATCTCCCCGCAGGCCCTGGGGGGGATCGGTGATCCGAAGCGGTTTCGTCTTCCTGGTAGTGGCCTTCCTGACGACGATCTACGGGCTCCGAATCCTCCGTCGGGCTCGGAAGGGGGCGGCGGATACGGAATGCCTCTGCGAGCGGTTGGCGCGGCGATGGTCCCGGGCGATTTTGAGGATGAGCGGAGTTCAGGTACGTGTGGTCGGCGCGGAGCGGATCTCAGACGATGAACCGTTCGTGGTGGCCTCCAACCATCAGTCCTGGTTCGACGTCTTCGCTCTGGTCGCCCACTTTCCGGGCCGGGCCCGGTTCGTGGCGAAGCAGGAGCTGGAGGGGATCCCCATTTTCGGGAGGGCTTGGAGGGTGTGCGGCCATATTTCCATCGACCGGTCGGACCGAAACCGGGCCATCGCTTCGCTACAGGAAGCAGGAGGGAGGATTTGGGATGAGGACAAGGTCATCATCATGTTCCCGGAGGGTACCCGCTCCCGCGACGGAGGTCTGAAGCCGTTCAAGAAAGGGGCGTTCATCCTTGCGATCCAGGCGGGAGTTCCCATCCTTCCGGTGGCCGTGGTGGGGAGCCGGGCCGTCATGCCGAAGGGGAGCTGGCGGATCCGGCCCGGAGAGATCGAGATCCGGGTGGGAACACCCATTCCGGTGGCCGGGCTGGCCCACGATGACCGGGATCGCCTTCGAGTGGAGGCCTGGAGAGCCGTGGCCGCCCTCAAAGGGGACGGGGAAGAGCTCCAGATCTCCGAACGGCCTCCGGACGGGCCGGTGGGAGATCCGACGTAGGACCGGAACGGACGAGCTCGTGGACGACTCGATGGGCGATAGAGCGAGGCAAGGCCCAATGCAACAGAGGGAGGAGGCGTAGTGGCCGAGATCGGAGATGTACGGGGAAGGGAAATCCTGGACTCCCGGGGAAATCCCACGGTGGAGGCCGAGGTGGCCCTGGCGGGCGGGATCCGGGTACGGGCGGCGGTGCCCAGCGGGGCTTCCACCGGGGAGCACGAGGCCGTGGAGCTCCGGGACGGGGATTCGGCCCGCTTCGCCGGCAAGGGAGTCCGGACGGCTGTGGAAAACATCGATGGGGCCATCCGGGAAGCTTTGCTCGGGCGGGACGCGAGGGAACAGGAGGCGATCGACCGAATCCTCCTGGATGCGGACGGCACCCCGAACAAGGAACGTTTGGGGGCGAACGCCATCCTGGCCGTCTCCATGGCCGTGGCCCGGGCAGGCGCCCGGGCGGAGGGCGAGCCTCTGTTCCGGTACCTGTCCCGGCTGGCCGGCACGGAGGGAACCCTCCTTCCGGTCCCTCAGATGAACATCCTGAACGGTGGGGCTCACGCGCCGAACAACGCCGACATCCAGGAGTTCATGATCATGCCGGTGGGGCAGGACACCTTCGGAGAGGCCCTTCGGGCCGGGGTGGAGATCTTCCACCGGCTGAAGGGGGTCCTGAAGGATATGGGGAAGAGCACTGCTGTAGGGGATGAAGGGGGCTTCGCGCCGGACCTGGCCAGTAACGAGGAGGCGGCGGAAGTGGTCCTCCGGGCGGTGGAGGAGGCCGGGTACAGACCGGGGGACGATGTCCTTCTGGCCCTGGACGCGGCGGCCAGTGAGCTCTACCAGGACGGCGAGTACGTCTTCCATTGGTCCTCCGGGGAGCGGAAGAGCTCGTCCGCCATGGCCGAGTTCTGGAGCTCCTGGGCCGACCGCTATCCCCTGGCGTCCCTGGAGGACCCCCTGGACGAAAACGACTGGGAGGGTTGGCGGATTCTGACGGGCCGGATCGGTGACAAGGTCCAAGTGGTGGGCGACGACCTCTTCGTTACGAACCCGGAGCGGATCCGCCGGGGGATCCGGGAGGGATCGGCCAACGCTGTATTGGTGAAGGTGAACCAGATCGGGACCCTCACCGAGACCCTGGAGGCCATCCGGACGGCCCGGGAGGCCGGGTGGCGGTCCGTGATCTCCCATCGCTCAGGGGAGACGGAGGACACGTTCATCGCGGATCTGGCCGTGGCCACCCATGCGGGCCAGATTAAGACGGGAAGCGCCAGCCGGACGGACCGAGTGGCCAAGTACAATCAACTCCTACGGATCGAGGAGGCCTTGGGGAGCAGAGGCCGCTACCCCGGGAGAGACCTGGATCTGGGACTCTGAGGACCGTGCGCATCCTACTTTTGGCATTGACGTTGGGAGTGGCGGTGTATTACGCCGTATTCGGCGGAGAATACACCCTTCTGGACCTCCACCGAGTGGGGGTGGAGAAGGAGGAGCTCCGGGAGCGTCTCCAGGAGGAGGCGGAGGCCGTTCGGGAGTTGCAGGTACGGGTCGATTCCCTGGAGAACGACCCGGCCATGCTGGAGCGTCTGGCGAGGGAGCGGTTCGGCCTCATCCGGGAGGGGGAGGTCCTTTACCGGTTCGCACAGCCTGCCGAGGAAGCCGGCGAGCCTCCATTCGAGGCGGAAGGGTGGAACCGGGACCCGGAGTTGCGGGTTGACACCCTTGGGGCCCGGAGGTAGCCTTTTGGGCCTTTGCCGGAGTAGCTCAGCTGGTTAGAGCGACGGAATCATAATCCGTGAGTCGGGGGTTCGAATCCCTCCTCCGGCACTTGGCGGGCGGCAGATCCCGCTCTTTCGACCCCTGGCTTCCGGGCCGGGGGTTGTCTTTTTTTCGGTCGAGTGGCACGCCGGTGTCGGCCCTCGTGGCCCGCGAGCCGGACGTGCCTCGTCGGCTACCGGTCCGTGCTCTACGCTGGCTTTCTCCAGCAGGGGGACGCTGGGTCCGGACCCGGCAGGAGGTCACTGTCCCCCTCGGCGACAGCGACCCGAAGGGTGTGCGGCAGCCCGTGCGGCAAGGGGACGGGGGAGGTTTATGAGGGAAGGGGGAGGTGGGCCCGGGTCCGATCGGGCCGGTGGTGAGGGGGGAGCGGGTCCTCCGGCCCGGCCCGGTGTGGCTTGGGTCACAGGGGCTTCGTCCGGCCTGGGGGAGGAAATCGCCGTGGCTCTTGCCCGCCAGGGTCGACCGGTGGCTCTTTCCGCCCGTCGAACCGAGGAGCTGGAGCGGGTTCAGGAACGAATCCGGGGCGAGGGAGGTCTGGGAGCGGTCGTCCCATGCGATGTGGGAGACCGGAGCGAAGTGGCCCGGGCCGGAGCGGAGGTGGAGGAGACGCTGGGGCCGGTGGAGCTCCTGGTGGCCAACGCAGGGATCAGCCGGGACACGCCGATCCAAGAGCTGGACGCCGGTGCCGTGGAGGAGGTCTTCCGGGTCAACGTCATGGGTATGGTCTACGCGGTGGAAGCCGTCCTCCCCGGGATGTTGCGCCGCAAGAATGGGCATCTGGTGGGCATCAGCAGCGTGGCCGGGTTCCGGGGGCTCCCAAGGAGACCGGCCTACTCGGCCAGCAAGGCGGCCATGACGGCCTTCCTGGAAGGGGTCCGGGTCGATCTGCAGGGAACGGGGGTGGACGTGACCGTGGTATCGCCGGGGTGGGTGCGGACTCCCCTGACGGAGAGGAACCGGCATCCCATGCCCTTTCTCATGGAGGTGGACGAAGCCGTTCGCATCATCCTGAGGGGGGTGGAGGGCCGGAGACGGCACGTGGCATTCCCTTGGCCCCTGGTGGCAGCGGTTCGTCTCCTGCGGATCCTTCCCGCCGGAATCTACGACCGGATCGGGGGTTGGGCGTCGCGAAAGGCCCCCTGAACTCGGGACCCCGGCCCCGGGGTTGGTAGCGCTTTTGTCGGACCCTATACTTGTTTCCACGGGGTTCCGGGAGGGAACCCCCTTCTCCCGATTGGTTCGAGAGGTTCATGAGCGAGACAGCCGCCCAGGTGGTCGAGAAACGGCGGAAACTCCTGGCCGATGAAGTCGGTCGGGAGCTTCCCCAGCGCACGGCCGATCCGACGATCGAGCCGCTGACGGACGCTCGGCGAAAACACCTCCTGGAAGACGCGCTGGACCTCTACTGGAACGAGCTCGAATGGGAGCGGGTCACCGAGGAGGAGCGGGTGGACGGTGAGCCTTTGGCCGAGCTCATCTTCCCCGGGTTTCTCGCGTACGTCCGGGGGCTTCTCCTGGAGGAGGTTCAGGAGGACAGCTTGGCCGGGGCCGAACCTCGCCCGGACATCGTGGAGGAGATCCTTTCCTTTCTGGGAGAGCGGTTGGTGGAACTCCGTCGGGAGCTGGAGGAGGGAGCCGACGAGCCGGAGAGACGGAGGGCGGAGGAGGCCCTCACCGCCCGGCTACTGGATCTGACCCTCAGGGAGTATCACGGGGTCTCTCCCGAAGAGGCGGAAGGAGGGAACCCCTCCTGACGCCTCTCCCCCGCCGTCGGCCCGGGCACCCTTTCTTCGCCGGCGCTCCCTTGCTGATCGCGCACCGAGGGGGGGCGGCCCTCCGGCCCGAGAACACCCTTCCGGCTTTCCGCGACGCGGTGCATCGGTGGGAGGCCGACATGTTGGAGCTGGATCTTCGAACCACCCGGGACGGGGTAGTGGTGGTCCTCCATGACGCCACGGTGGACCGGACCACCGACGGGGTCGGCCCGGTTCGGGAGATGACGTGGAAGGAGGTGGCCCAGCTCGACGCAGGGTTCCGGTTCCGCGACCTCTCGGGTCGGCGGTCCTGGCAGGGTCGAGGAGTGGGGATACCCCGATTCGAGGACGTTTTGGAGGCCCTGCCGGAGACTCGGATCATCGCCGAGGTGAAGACCCGGGAGGCGGCCAAGCCTTTCGTGGAGGTCGTTCGGCGGCACCGGGCGCATCGCCGGGTGCTCATGGCCACGGCGGAGGACGACGCCCGTGCGGGCCGCCACGGCTACCCGGGGCCTTCCAGCGCATCCAGGACCCAGATCCGACTCTTCATGCTCCTTCACCGGACGGCATTCGGACCCCTGTACACGCCGGCGACGGACGCCCTTCAGATCCCGGATTCATGGGAGGGGCGTCAGGTGGCGTCCGATCGCGTGGTCGCGAAGGCCCATGCCCGCAACATCCCGGTACACGTCTGGACCGTGAATGCCGAGGAGGACATGGAGCGGCTTCTGGATTGGGGAGTGGACGGGATCCTGACGGACCGCCCGGACCGGCTCGCTCGAGTTTTGGGCGGACGGGTGGAAAGAGACCCACCACCGGGCCTGCGGGACGGCGGCCCTCCGGACGGGGCGGGGCGGTGAGCAAGGTGCTTCGGGACCGGGTGCTCCTTCTCCTCCGGGGACGGGAGGGGCTGGGATCGGGGGACCCGGTGGTCGTAGCGTTCTCCGGAGGCCTGGACTCGTCCGTTCTTCTCCACCTGATCCGTTTCGGCCGGCCGGATACGGGTTTACGACCCGTGGCCGCGCACTTCGACCATAGGATGCGGGCGGAGAGTGGGAGGGATCGGGTCTGGTGCCGGGGAGTGGCCGGCGCTTGGGCCGTGGAGTACCGGAGCTCGGAGGCTTCCTCCCCCCCAAGGAGCGAGGAGGAGGCTCGCAGACTCCGCTACTCCTTCCTGCAGTCGGCGAAGAGGGAGGTGGGGGCCCGGTGGATCCTTACCGCCCACCACGGGGACGATCAGGCCGAAACCGTTCTCTTCCGGGTGCTTCGGGGTGCGGGCCTTCAGGGTTTGACGGGGATTGCCGAGGAGCGGGAAGACGGAGTCCTTCGTCCACTCCTCCGGGTCGGGCGGCGGGAGTTGGAAGAGTATGCCCGGTGGGCCGGGATCCGGCCCCTGGAGGATCCGACGAATCGGCTCTCGGACCGGCCGCGCAACGTTCTCCGGAACGAGATCCTCCCGCAGGTCGAGAAGAGTGTTTCGCCCGGAGCCCGTGGTGCGCTCAGAACCCTTGCGGAGAATGCCCGGACCGAAGTGGAGGCGGGGGAGGAGTGGTCCCGTTGGTGGCTCTCGTGGCAGGGAGTGGATCCCGACGATTCGGAGGTGAGGCTGGCTCGGGCCGCCCTCCTGGATCTCCCCCTACCGGCCCGGGCCCAGCTCCTTCGGTTCCTCCTCCGTATTCGAGGGGTCAGCCCATCCCGCGCCGGAACCACGGCCATGATGGAGTTTATCACCACGGGTCGTAGCGGCGGAAGTCTGGACCTTCAGGATGGACTCTCCCTGGCCCGGGAGTTCGACTCGTTCGTTCTCCGGAGGGTCGCCCTGGGATCGTCCGCGTCCGCGGCCGATTCGGTGACCCTGGAGGGGGATTCCGGCGACGCGAGCCTGACGCTCCGCGGCCGGAGCTTTCGAGCCCGTTGGCGTGTGGGTGGTGACCCGGGTGGGGAGGGCCGAGTAGCTCGATTCCGAACGCCGGGGGCCGGATCGCCGTACCTGGTCCGCGGCTGGCGGGCCGGAGACCGGATTCGACTTACTGGAGGGTCTAAGAAACTGAAAAAGCTCTTCAATCAGCGGCGGGTACCGCGCTACGAACGAGGACGGATTCCTCTACTCGCCGGAACCGGTGGACGGATCCTCTGGGCCTGGGGACTGGACCTTGCATCGGACGGGGATCCGGCCTCGACGGACACGGCCCTTTGGGTCCGGATCGCGGCCGACGATGGCTGAGGGCACTCCGGCGTGGGGTGTCGCCACCGGCCCGGACTCCCTCAAGGAGGTCGTCTACACGGAGAGCGAACTGGAACGGAGGGTCCAGGAGCTCGGAGAGGCGATCACGGGGTTCTATTCCGACGGAAAGGAGCTCCTCGTGTTGGGGCTCCTGAAAGGTTCTTTTATATTTTTGGCCGACTTGGTCCGACGGATCCGTCGCCCTCTCCACGTCGACTTCCTGGTGGCCTCGAGCTACGGGGATGGAAAGGTGAGCAGCGGGGAGGTGCGCCTCCTCTACGACCCGAACACCCGCCTCCGGGGGCGGCACGTGGTCCTGGTGGAAGACGTGGTGGACACGGGGGCCACCATGGACCGCCTCATACCGCTGCTTCAGGAGCGCGGCGCCGAGAGCCTGGAAATCTGCGCCCTCCTCCACAAGCGACTCACGGCTCTGGAAAAGGAGCCTCGATGGGTGGGTTTCGACGCCCCGGACGAATTCCTGGTCGGGTACGGCCTCGACCACGCCGAGAACTATAGGCACCTTCCCTATGTGGCGAGCCTGTGAGTCGGGCTCCCCGGCCCCTGCGTGACCGTGACTATGTCTGATCGCGATCAGAAAGGCAAAGAGCCTCAGCTTTCCGGATGGTCCCGTCTTTCCAGGACGGCGTCCTTCTGGATCCTGATGCTGCTCTTGCCGCTTCTCTTCTTCAACCTTATGCGGGACCAGGAGGAGCCGTCAGCCGACCTCACCTTCACCGAGTTCCGGGCGGAGCTGGACGCAGGAAACATCCACGAGGTGAACGTCATCGAGGGGAGGACGGTGAAGGGGGAGTTCCGCTCCCCGGTCACCCGGAACGGCCAGGAGTTGGTCCACTTCGAAACGGTCCTTCCAGGTGAGATTACCGAGAGCCTTGTCGATCGGCTCCAGGAACAGGAAGTGGTCATCCGGGCCGAGACCGAGGGAACGGCTTGGTGGACTTTCGCGATCTCGGCCCTTCCGTGGCTCCTCATCATCGCCTTCTGGATCTGGATCCTCCGCACCATGCAAGGGGGCGGCAACAAGGCGTTCCAGTTCGGGAAGTCCAAGGCCAAGATGATCACCCCGGACACCCCTACCGTCACCTTCGACAACGTGGCGGGCGCGGACGAGGCGAAGCACGAACTCGAGGAGATCATCGAGTTCCTCAAGGACCCGGAAAAGTTTTCTCGGCTCGGCGGACGTCTTCCGAAAGGGGTACTCCTGGTGGGGCCGCCGGGGACGGGGAAGACGCTTCTGGCCCGGGCGGTGGCCGGAGAGGCGGGCCGACCCTTCTTCCAGATGTCGGGTTCCGATTTCGTGGAGATGTTCGTCGGGGTGGGCGCTTCACGCGTCCGGGATCTGTTCGAGCAGGGGAAGGCCCACGCTCCCTGTCTCATATTCATAGACGAGATCGACGCGGTGGGCCGTCACAGGGGCGCCGGGCTCGGAGGCGGGCACGACGAGCGGGAGCAGACCCTGAACCAGCTCCTCGTGGAGATGGACGGGTTCGAGGCCAACGAGGGAGTGATTCTCCTTGCGGCCACCAACCGTCCGGACGTCCTGGATCCGGCCCTTCTTCGACCGGGCCGGTTCGACCGACAGGTGGTGGTGGATGCTCCGGACGTGAAGGGCCGGGAGATGATCCTGGGCGTCCACGCCCGAAAGCTTCCCCTGGCCGAGGACGTGGACCTTTCCGTCATCGCCAAGGGCACGCCGGGGCTCTCCGGCGCCGACTTGGCGAACATCTGCAACGAGGCCGCCCTCCTGGCCGCCCGCCGGGACGGTGACCACGTCACCATGGAGGACCTGGAGGGGGCCAAGGACAAGATCATGCTCGGAACGGAACGGAAGAGCATGGTCCTCACCGACAGCGAGCGGAAACTCACCGCCTATCACGAGGCGGGGCACGCCGTCATCGGCCTCCGGGTCCCCGGGCTGGATCCCATCCACAAGGTGACGATCATTCCCCGGGGACGGGCGTTGGGGATCACGGCGTCCCTTCCCTCGGAGGACCGGCACTCGTACACGAAGCGCTGGCTGGAAGCCCAGCTTTGCATGCTCTTTGGGGGCCGAGTGGCCGAAGAAATGATCTTCGGGCCCGACCATGTCACCACGGGGGCGGGAAACGACATCGAGCGGGCCACCCAGATGGCACGCAGGATGGTCACGCGCTTCGGGATGTCGGACGCGGTAGGTCTCATGGCCGTGGGGGACTCGGACCAGGAGGTTTTCCTGGGCAAGGACATCAGCCAGCGTCGGGATGTATCGGAACACACGGCTCAGCTCGTGGACCAGGAGGTCAAGCGGATCCTGGACGACGCCCACGAGACGGCTCGGGAGGTGCTCACGCGGGAACGGGATCTCCTGGAGAGTATCGCTCAGGCCCTGCTGGAACGGGAAACCCTGGAGGCGGAAGAGATCGATCTCCTGTCCCGGGGTGAGAACCTCCCCCCCGTTGAGGTGGAGGAGCCAGTGTCGGGGGGCGAGGTCGGGTCGAAGGATGGAGTTCCAGGGACCCCGGAAGCCCCCGGAGGCGATGGTGCCGTGACCGAGGGGCACGAGGGGGAACAGGAGGAGGGCTCCGAAGAGGAAGAGCCGGCATCCCCTCCGGCTTCCGCCGCCCGGCTCGGGCGGGAGAATCCGGAAGCCGACGCCTCCCGCTGATCGTGCGGGACGGAGCGGGGGCGATCCGGCGGGTGAGGACGAGGGGAAAAGGGGAAGGAGCCGGAGGCGGCCCAGAGGTGGATCCGCCCTCCCCCACGCAGTGGCGGCTCCGAGACCGGACCCTGGGTCTGGACACTCCGGTGGTCATGGGCATCATCAACCTGACCCCGGACTCCTTTTCCGATGGCGGAGAGTTCGACGATCCCGAACGGGCTCTCGATCGGGCCCACGCCATGGTGGAGGAGGGGGCGGGGATCATCGATGTGGGAGGAGAATCCACCCGGCCCGGCGCCCGGGAAATACCGGAAGAAGAAGAGCTTCGCCGAATTCTCCCTTTCGTCCGGGCCGCCGTGTCCCGGCTGCCGGTCCCGGTCTCGGTGGACACCCGAAAGTCCGCCGTGGCCGACGCGGCTCTGGAGGAGGGAGCCCACGTGATCAACGATGTCTCGGGGCTCTCCCACGACCCGGAGCTCGGTACGGTGGTGGCCCGGTGGGGAGCCGGGCTGGTGCTCATGCATATGAGAGGCACTCCCGCCGACATGCGGGAGCGGGCCCGGTACCGGGACGTGGCCGGGGAAGTGCGCTCCGAGCTGGAAGCAGCTTTGACTCGGGCACTGGACCAGGGAGTCAGCCGGGAGTGCCTGGCCGTGGATCCGGGCATAGGGTTCGCCAAGACCCCTGCCCAGAGCTTCGAGCTTTTGGCACGGCTGGAAACCTTGCACGACCTGGGACGACCATTGGTGGTGGGGCCCAGCCGGAAGAGCTTTCTGGGAGCCCTCCTCGAGCGTCCGCCACGGGAGAGGGTGGCCGGCACCATCGCGGCCTCCGTCCTGGCGGCCCTCCGAGGAGCTCGGATCCTGCGGGTCCATGACGTGAGGGAAGTGAGCGACGCCCTTCGAGTGGTCCAGGCGGTGGCGGAGGGACACGAGTGAACGGCCTCTGGGACCAGTTCCAGCTCCTGAGGCCGGGTTGGGGTGATGTCCTGGAGATCGTCATCGTCGCCGCCCTCTTCTACCGGATCCTCATTCTGCTCCAGAGGACCCGGGCCATGCAGATCCTCCTGGGGGTGGGTCTGCTCGGTGGGGGGTACTTTCTGGCCCGCATCCTGGAGCTGAACCTCATACGGACCCTCCTGGAGACCCTCTTCCAGTACGGCGCCATCGCGGCTCTGGTCATCTTCCAGCCCGAACTCCGGTCGGCCCTGGCCCGTCTGGGTCAGAACCGGGTCCTACGGATATTCACGAAGCTGGAAGGGAGCGCGGTGGTGGACGAGATCGTCGAGGCGGTGGAGGAGCTGGTCCGAACGAAGACGGGGGCCATCATCGCCATCGAGGGAGACGTGGGGCTGGACGAGTACGCCAGGACCGGAAGTCGCGTGCAAGCCCGGGTCTCGTCGGAGATGCTCACGACGATCTTCACCCCGAACTCCCCCCTCCACGACGGCGCGGTCATCATCTCCGGGGACTCGATCCGGGCCGCGGGGGCCATCCTCCCCTTGGCGCAGACCCCGCTTCAAGACAAGACGCTGGGGACCCGGCACCGGGCCGCCGTGGGGCTGAGCGAGGAGTCGGACGCCCTGGTCATCGTGGTGAGCGAGGAGACGGCCCGGATCTCCGTGGCCTCGGGCGGCCGTCTTCGAGTGGGCATCGACTTGGCCCGGCTTCGGGAGATCCTGGAAGGATCCCTTCCGGACCGGTCGGAAAAGCTCAGCCTGGCCACTTCACCGAGCTGAGGCACGGGGGGCGGGGGCCTCGAGGCGGATCCGTTTGACACGGCTGCGAAGGGCCCCGTACATTGGAATCGCTCCTCGGTTGGGAGGGTCCAGGTGCGTCCACCAAGAGGGATGCGGGCCTTCGGACACGAGGGTCGATCCAGAAACCCGAGAACGACAGGAGTAAGGTTTGGAACCCGAGTATACTATCCTCTCGCTCTTCGCCGACGGCGGGCCCATGATGTACGTCCTGATGCTCTGCTCCCTGGCGGCGACGGGAGTGATCATCGCGAAGGCATGGACCCTATGGGTGGCCCATCGGGACACGGACACGGTCCTCGAGGAGGTGGGTGAGCTGGCCCGGGCCGGCCAGATCGATGAAGCCATCCGCGTGGCCGCGAATACGCCCGGTCCTACCGCGGCCATCCTGCTGGCGGGTCTGAAGCGGATCCGCGAACGGCGGCTCCAGGAGCAGGAGTTGGAGAAGGCCATCGACACGACGGGTACCATCGAGCTCGGCTTTCTGGAGCGGGGCTTGGCGGTCCTGGCCACCGTCGCCAACGTGGCGCCGCTCATGGGCTTCCTGGGCACCGTGGCAGGGATGATCATGGCTTTCGCCGCCATCGAGGCCGCCGGAGATGTGGACGCCACACTGGTGGCGGGTGGAATCAAGGTGGCTCTGCTCACGACGGCCACCGGTTTGGCCATCGCCATCCCGGTGAACATCGGGTACAACTTCTTCGTGACGCGGATCGACAAGCTCATCGTGGACATGGAGCAGGGAAGCCAGGAAATCCTGAATCTGGCCTGGGAGCTGGAGAAGCGGGGGGAACTGGAACTGGCCGGAGCCCCCTCCGCCGCTGCGGCGGCAGGTGCGGGCCCGGCGCCCCCGCGTTCGCCTGAAGCACGACCGGAATCCCGTCCGGCGGCGCCACCACCGGAAGAGGCGGACACCGATGCCCCGGAGGCCCAAGGGGACGAGGTCGACGACGGAGGAAAGCCGCCGGCCTGAGCGAGGCCCGACGGAACTCGAGCCTTCGAGGTCGGTACATCCCAACTGACCGCCCGGTACCCTTTGGAAGGGAAGGAGATCTGAGCTGTGGCGATTCTGAAGAAGAAATCCAAGGTCAGCGATGAGATGTCGAGCGCGGGGATGGCGGACATCGCCTTCCTCCTCCTCATCTTCTTTCTGGTCACCACGGTGTTCCCGCGGGACCGGGGCCTCCGGATCGTGCTTCCGGAGGCGCAGGAGGAGGTGGAGATTCCCCAGCGAAACATTCTCCATATCGAGGTTCAGCCCACCGGGATCGTGGAGCTCCGTCGGGGCGAGAGCCCGGATGTCCAGCAGATCCGGCCCCAGCAGCTCGAGCAGATCTGGCGCCAGGAGGTGGCACAGAACCCGGAGCTGATCGCCGGTGTCCAGACACACCCCGACGCGGCCCACCGACACATGGTGGCCGTCCTCGACGCGCTCCAGATCGCGGGTGCGGAACGGATCTCGCTACAGATGCAGGAGGGTTGATCCATGGCGGTGAGAGACGGTGGCGGACTCAAGAGGAAGTCGCAGACATCGGACAAGATTCCCGAGTCTTCGCTGGCGGATATCGCCCTCCTGCTCCTGATCTTCTTCATGTTGACGACCGTCTTCAGGACGGAGCAGGACCGGCCCATCGAGTGGCCGACGGCGGACGCCACGGAGCAGATCGACGAGAAGCGGGACAACATCCTGAACATCTGGCTCGAGTCGAACGGTGACGTTTGGATCAACGATCGACTCACGCCCATGGCACAGGTGTCGGAGGTGGTTGCGCCGGCCTGGGAGGCTTCCGGACGACGGTTGGTCGTCTCCCTCCGGGCCGACGCGAACGTTCCGTATCGGTTCGTGGATTCAGTCCAAGAACAGCTCCAGCAGGCCGGGGCCATCTATCTGGTGTTCTCCACCGAACTGGAGCGCAGAATGGCGGGAGAGAGACGATGAGTGACGAACAGAGAATTTCCGAGGAAGAACAGCTCGAGCCCACAGGAGCCGAAGGCGCCGGCGAGTTCGACGAGTTCGAGAGCGCCAACGACCGGTTCAAGAGATCGTTCACCTCGTGGTTCTGGGGCTCTATCGTCGCTGCCACGGCGTTCCATTTCGTCTTCATGGCCTTCTTCCCGACGATGGAGGCCGAGGACGTGGCGTTCGTACAGGATGAGATGGAGGCCTTGGAGCTGCCGCCGGAGGTGGAAATTCCGCCGCCGCCCGAGCAGATTCAGCGTCCAGCCACGCCGGTGGTCACTGATGCGCAGATCGACGAGGACGTGACCATCGAGCCGACGACGTTCGAGGACAACCTCCCGGACGACCTGCCACCGCCTCCCAGCGACGAGGCGGTGGACCTTTCGGATGAGCCGACGTTCACGCCGTTCACCGAGGCTCCCGAGGTGACGAACCGGCAGGATGTCGGGCGAGCCTTGGAGCGGGAATACCCCTCGCTCCTGCGAGATGCCGGGATCGGAGGAACGGTGATGATGCACTTCTTCATCACCGAGGATGGCACCGTGGACAACTTCTTGGTGGCCGAGAGCTCGGGCCACTCGGGCCTGGATGACGCCGCTGAGCGGGTGGCGGAAACGTTCGAGTTCTCGCCGGCCTACAACCGGGACGAGAGAGTGCCCGTCTGGATCCAGATTCCGATCACCTTCACCACGAACTGACGGTCGTCGAGTCGGAGGCCGTTGGGACGGACCTCCGGTCCGGCCTGCGGACCGAAATCGGGCCCCGCCGGGAGCGCGCCGGCGGGGCCCGATTTCGTTTCGGCCGCCGGTTCCCCGTGAGTGGCTGATGGTGTAGAATAGGCGGCTATGAAGAGTGTCGGCGGCGACGACCGGGGTGCTCCTCTTCAAAGGGAGCTGGAGCGATACCGGCAGGGAGTCGGTGAGCGCCTCCCGAGGGTTCGTGAAACCATCGAGGAGTCGGCCGGACGGGTCAACCGTTCGGCCTCGGAGGTGACCCTCGTCGCTGTGACCAAGGGGCACCCTGCGGAAGCGGTGGAAGCGGTCTTGGAGCACGGTCTGAAGGATCTGGGGGAGAACCGCGTTGGCGGCTTGGAAGAACGGGTTCACCAGTTCGGTCGGAACGCCTGTCGGTGGCATATGGTCGGCCGCCTTCAGCGCCGGAAGGCCCCCCGGGCACTGGCGGTGGCCGACCTGATTCACTCGGTGGGGTCCGTTCGACTGGCCGAGCGCTTGGACAGGGTGGCTCCGGCAGACCGGACGGGACCCGTTCCCGTGCTTCTGCAGGTGAACGCCTCCGGAGAGGAGGCCAAGGCGGGCTTTTCCGCCGACACGTTCATGGAAGGGCTGGAGCGGATCCTGGAACTCACCTCGTTGGAAGTTCGAGGTCTCATGACCATGGCGCCGCTCACGGACGATGAGGAGCAGTTGCGCCGGTGCTTCCGCAGGACCCGGGAGCTCCACGAAGCGGCCCGGGCGCGAACGAATTACCGAGGGACGGAGCTCTCCATGGGCATGTCGAACGACTACGGCATCGCGGTGGAGGAGGGGAGCACCATGGTGCGATTGGGTACCGCCCTTCTGGGAGAACGCCCCGAATGATCGAGATCACACCGCTGGACATTCGGAAGAAGAGGGGGGATTTCGGTCGGACCCTTCGAGGCTACGACCCGGAGGAAGTGGACACCTTCCTGGAGTTGGTGGCCGAGCGTCTGGAGGAGGTGGTGAAGGAGCTTTCCTCCTTGCGGGAGGAGGCGGCCGGTCTCCGTGACAGAGTATCGGAGGTGGAGGGGCGGGAACGGGCCGTTCAGGAGGCTCTGGTCATGGCCCAGGAGCTTCGCGAGGAGATTCGGTCCCATGCCCACAGGGAGGCCGACCTCATCCGTCGGGAGGCCGAGGAGGAGGTAGAGAGGATCCGTGCACGAACGGGGACGCTCTTGGAGGAGCGAAGGGAGGCGTTGTCCGAGGCGGATCGAAACCGCGCCAAGGCCCTTCGGGATTTTCGAGCCTTCCTGGAACGGGAGCTGGAGGCTGTGAAGGTGGAAGAGAGCAGGCCTCTCCCGGCATGGGATGATCCGGCGCCGGAATCGGCGGATGGGGCGGTGGAAGTCGGCGGTGAGAAGGTGGAGCCCCAGGGAGATCCGGGATTGCCGGAGCAGGAGGGGCTTCCCTTCGGGGAGCAGGATCGGGCGGGGGTTTCGGAAGCCCGCCCGCCCGGGGGTGAAAGCCCGGGTTCGGAGGAGGCTCGGCCGTGAGCGGTGCGGTGCCGGGCGGGGGGATTTCCGCCCAGGAGGCGATGAATCGGCTTCGGGAGGCTGTGGATGTCGTCCGAAAGCGATCGGAACTGGAACCCCGGCTCGGAATCGTCCTCGGCACCGGTCTCGGAGCTCTGGCGGAGGCCATGGAGGTGGAGGCGGAGATCCCCTACCCGGAAATCCCCCACTTTCCGTCACCCACGGTAGAGACCCACGCAGGCCGCCTACTGTTGGGGCTGCTCGACGGGGTTCCCACCGTGGCCATGCAGGGTCGTTTCCACCTCTACGAAGGTTATTCGGCGTTTCAGGTCGCCTTTCCCGTAAGGGTCATGAAGCTGCTGGGGGCGGAAACCCTGATCGTCTCCGGGGCGTGCGGGGCCATGAACCCTCTTTGGGAAGCCGGCGACGTGGTCCTCCTGGACGACCACATCAACTTTCTGGGGACGAACCCACTGGTGGGCGAGAACCTGGATGAGTTGGGGCCTCGCTTTCCGGACATGTCGGAGCCGTACGACCGGGAGCTTCAAGAGCGGGCCCAGAAGGCGGCCCTGGAACTGGAGATCCCTCTCCGGAGGGGCGTGTACGTGGCGTGGCTGGGACCGGCCCTGGAAACCCGGGCCGAGTACCGAATGCTCCGCTCTCTCGGAGCGGACGTGGTGGGCATGTCCACCGTACCCGAGGTGATCGCGGCCCGCCACATGGACATGAAGGTCATGGGGCTCACCATCGTCACGGACCTCTGCCTGCCGGACGCTCTGGAGCCCATCGACGTTCCCGCCATCATCCATGCAGCAAAGGAAGCCGAGCCCAAGCTCACGGCGCTGGTTCGGGCCGTGAGCCGGGACCTCTGACCCCATCATTTCCCCGGCACGGACGCCCATGAGGTACCCCGACGTTCCTGAAAGCGCCCTCGAGCTGGAAAGGGAGATCCTGGACAGGTGGCGGGAGGAGGACCTCTTCCAGCGTACCCTGGACGCCACTCGCGGCGAAGAGTCTTTCGTCTTCTATGAGGGGCCGCCCACGGCCAACGGCCGGCCGGGACTGCACCACGTCATCTCCCGGACGATCAAGGACCTGATCTGCCGCCACCGGACCATGGAAGGCTACCATGTGACCCGGATCGCCGGCTGGGATACCCACGGTCTTCCGGTAGAGATCGAAGCCGAAAAGAAGCTCGGGATCTCCGGGAAGCCGGAGATCGAGCGGGTGGGAATCGACCGGTTCAACGATGCGTGTCGTGAGTCGGTCTTCACGTACAAGGAGGAGTGGGAGCGGCTTTCCGACCGGATCGGTTACTGGCTCGACTACTCCGATCCCTACGTGACCTTCCATTCCGAATACATCGAATCGGTGTGGGCGGTGATCAAGGAGCTGGCGGACCGGAGTCTCCTCTACCAGGGCCACAAGAGCGTCCCGTACTGCCCCCGCTGCGGCACCGCCCTCTCATCCCACGAAGTAGCCCAGGGCTACGAGGAAGTGGAGGACCCTTCCCTCTACTTCCTCTGTCGATGGGTCGACCCCGAGGGCAACCCGGATCCCGATGGGCGCTCCTTCCTGGTCTGGACCACCACCCCTTGGACCGTTCCCGCCAACTCGGCCCTGGCCGTGGACCCGGAACTGGAGTACGCGGAGGTGTCGTGGAAGGGTCGGCGGGTGGTCTTGGCCGAGGCCCGACGGGAGGCCCTCCTGGGTGAAGAGGCACCGGTTGTCCGGCGCTACTCGGGCCGGGAGCTGGTGGGAACCCGTTACCTCCGTCCTCTGGATCTGATTCCGTTGGGGGACGAGGACCCGGGAGCGAAGGCATGGACGGTCCTTGCCGAGGACTTCGTGAGCGCCGACGAGGGGACGGGAATCGTCCACCTGGCCCCGGCTTTCGGTGCCGACGATTACGAGGCCGGGCAGCGACACGGCCTTCCCCTCCTTCGACCGGTGGACGATGAAGGGAGGTTCGAGAAGGGAATCGCCCGAGTGGGTGGGAAGTTCGTGAAAGAGGCCGATCCTCTCCTGGTGGAGGCACTGGAGGAGCAGGAAGGTCTCTTCCGCATCGACCGGGTCGTCCACTCCTATCCGCACTGTTGGCGGTGCTCGTCACCGCTGATCTACATGGCACGGGACTCGTGGTTCGCCGCCACCTCCACCCTCAAAGAAGAGATGCTGGCGAACAATCGGGAGGTGGGGTGGCGTCCCCCGGACGTGGGTGAGCGCCGGTTCGGCGAGTGGCTGGCGAACAACGTGGATTGGGCCCTCTCCCGGGACCGGTTCTGGGGCACGCCTCTCCCCGTCTGGATCTGTGACCGGGATCCGGAGCAGGTGGAGTGGGTGGGAAGCTTCGATGAGCTCGCCGAGAAGACGGGCGGCCTCCCCGACGACTTCGACCCCCACCGGCCCTACATCGACGAGCTGACCTGGCCGTGCCGGGACTGCCCCGGCACGATGCGGAGGAGCCCGGAGGTGGTGGACGTCTGGTTCGACTCGGGGGCCATGCCCTACGCCCAGTGGCACTATCCCTTCGAAAATCAGGAGGAGTTCGACCGACACTTCCCGGCCGACTTCATCTGCGAAGGTTTGGACCAGACCCGGGGCTGGTTCTACTCTCTCATGGCCATCTCCACCATGCTGGCTCGGGGGCCCGCGTTCCGGAACGTGATCGTGAACGGCCTCATCGTGGACGCCGAGGGACGAAAGATGTCCAAGTCTCGGGGAAACGTGGTGGATCCCTGGGAAGCCATCGATGACTTCGGTGCCGATGGACTCCGTTGGTATCTGATCACCTCTTCCCACCCCTGGGTGGCCAAGCGCTACGATCCGGAGGGCGTCCGGGAGAGTACTCGAAAGCTCTTCGAGACGCTCCGGAACACGTACCGTTTCTTCTCCCTCTACGCCGGGGCGGAGGGGTGGAGCCCCACCGAGGAAGATCCTGCTCCCGAGGAGCGGCCTACGGTGGACCGGTGGATCGTCTCCCGGATGGTGGCGCTCACGGACCAGATGGGACGCGAGTTGGCCGAATACCAGATCACCCCGGCGTACCGGGCCTTGGTGGAGTTTCTCAACGAGGATCTATCGAACTGGTACGTACGCCGTTCGCGCCCCCGGTTCTGGGGAAACACGGACCCTGCGGACGCACGGGCGGCGTTCCGGACCCTTTTCGACATCCTTCGGGATGCCTCCCGCCTCCTGGCTCCGGTGGTGCCGTTCTTCGCCGATTGGCTTCACCGGGCCCTCACCGGGGCTTCCGTACATCTCGCCCCGTTCCCCCGCTGGGACGAACGGCTTCGGGACCGGACGCTCGAGGAAGAGATGGAGGCGGCCCGGATCCTCACCCGGTTGGGACGGGCGGCGCGGGAGGAGGTGGGAATTCGGGTGCGCCAGCCCCTCCGTACCTTGTCCGCGGTGGTTCCGCGAAGCCTGGAGCTTCGCGACGAGGTCCTGGATGTCATTCGGGATGAGCTCAATGTGAAGGAACTCCGATTCCTGGGCTCGGCCGGGGAAGTGGTGCGCCTCGTTCCCCGTCCCAACTTCCGGAGCCTGGGACCGCGCTTCCAGAAAGAGAGCGAGGCGGCGGCGGAGGCCATACGGGCCCTATCCCAGCAAGAGCTCGCCCGGTTTCGGGAGGGTGGAGAGGTGGAGATCAGGGTCGGGGGGGGAGCTCACGTCCTGACCGGCGAGGACCTGGAGGTGACGGAGGAAGCGGAGGGGGATCTGGCCGTCCGGACGGAAGGAGAGTTCACCGCTGTGGTCGATCCTGCGCTGGATCCGGAGCTGCTGGAGGAGGGGCTCGCTCGGGAGCTGGTGAACCGGATCCAACGCCTCCGTAAGGATCGTGACCTGGAAATCACGGACCGGATCCGCCTCCGGGTTTCGGGAGAGGATGCGGTGGCGCGAGCCGCCGAACGGTTTCGGGACTTCATCGCCGGTGAAACCCTGGCCCGGGAGCTGGAGGTGGGACCGGCCGAGGGTGAGGACGGGTACGAGGCCGTGCAGGAGCTGGAGATCGACGGGAAGTCGGTTCGGTTGGCGTTGAGCAGAGTCCAGGGGGCTTCCGCATGACGAATTCGGGGCCCAGCGAACTGCAGAAAGCGGGGGGCGGTGCCGAGGGCGGGGACCTGGCCTGGCCCAAGCTCCCCTTTCTCGTTCTTCTCGGGGGCGGGGTCCTCGCCCTGGACTTCCTCACCAAATGGTGGGTGCAGCAGAACCTCCCGTTGGCTCGGCCCGTGCCGATTCTGGGAGACGTGTTCCGGCTCACCCACATCATGAACCCGGGTGCCGCCTTCGGCATTCATGTGGGTGAGCACTCTCGGGCCATCTTCATCGGTCTCACCTTCGTGGCGTTGATCTTCCTGGGCGGAATGCTCTGGTACGCCTCCCGGTCGGATACCTTGCGCCTCACGGCCTTGAGCCTGCTTCTGGGTGGAGCCATCGGGAATCTGTTGGACCGGATCCGGTTTCCGGAGGGGGTCATCGACTTCCTGGACGTGGGTCTGGCCGGCATCCGCTGGCCGGTCTTCAACGTGGCGGACATGGGCATCACGTTGGGCGCCGTCCTGCTCGCCGTTTCCATCTGGATGGAGGAAAAGGCCCGTATCGAGGATGAGCCGCCGCTGGAGCCCGACGGGGGCTCGGAGGAGGAAGTGGCCCGCACTGAATCCACCTGATGGTGCCGGCTTCCCTGCGTAAGGAGACGGTGGTGGCGGGGAATGAAGATGTGGGGGAACGTCTGGACCGCTTCCTCTCTCGAGTTCTGGACCTCTCCCGAACTCGGGCCCAAACCCTGCTGGCGGAAGGTAGGGTCAGGGTGGACGGAGCCGTCCCGAGAAAGTCGGATCCGGTGGAGGAAGGCCAGCATATCGAGGTGGAAATACCGGAACCGGAGGCCCTGAGCGACGAGCCCCAGGACCTCCCCTTGGACGTGATCCACGAGGACGAGCACCTGTTGGTTGTGAATAAAGAGGCCGGGATGGTGGTCCACCCGGCGCCGGGGCATCCACGGGGAACCTTGGTCAATGCCCTCCTCCACCATGTGGATGATCTGTCGGGGATCGGGGGACGCCTCCGCCCCGGGATCGTGCACCGATTGGACAAGGACACCTCGGGGCTCCTGGTGGTGGCGAAGCGGGACGAGGCCCACCAACGCCTCTCGGACGCACTTCGGGAGCGAACGTTGGAACGCCGCTATCTGGCCCTGGCATGGGGGCATCTGAAGGACGACGAGGGTCAAGTCGACGCACCCATCGGGCGCCATCAGAGGGATCGGAAGCGAATGGCGGTGGTGGATGGAGGGCGGGACGCGGTGACCCGGTTCCGGGTGCGGGAGCGATGGGAAGCGGCGGACTTGTTGGATGTGAAGTTGGAGACAGGACGCACCCACCAGATCCGAGTCCATCTCCTTCATGTGGGGCACCCGGTGGTGGGGGATCCGGTGTATGGGGCGGGTTGGGAGCGGGGTATGAGCGGGCGGGTCCGCACTTGGGCCCGTGAATTGGCTCGACGGATGCAGCGTCCCTTCCTTCACGCCGCCGAGCTTTCGTTCCGGCACCCGGCCACCGGGGCGTGGCTGACCTTTGAAGCGCCGCTGCCCGAAGACCTTCGAGCGGTTGCCGAGTGGGCTGCGGGGTGGATGCGAGATGCCACGGGAGGCGATCATGGAGCCAGTGAGCCGAGGTGAGAGTGATCCGGGTGGGGCGCTGGACCGGGCCCTGGAGATCCTGGTCGACCTCCAGGGACTGAGGCGTTGTGCGGTCCTGGATCGCTCGGGCCGAATTCTGGGCCACCGCGGATTCCCGAGCCGGGGGGAAGCCACCGAGACCGCATCCCTGGTGGCCGGGATCCACGCCAGTGGCGGGAGGCTGTCCCAGCTTCTGGGCGAGACCCGGCCGGCCCGTATTCGGACGCTGGGGGAGAGCCGTGAGACGCTGGTTCTGCCCCTTACCTCCGGGGGAGACCCGCTTCTCCTCTTTCTCCTCATGGACGCGCCTACCGATGGCGAAGCCCTGCGAGGGGCCCTGGAGGAAGTGGGCCGGGTCTTGGGGTCGGGAGCCGTAGCGTCGGGTCGGGAGGTGACCGCCGAGGGGTTCGAGGAGTCCCTCACCGAGAGCTTGGACCGCCTGTTCCCCTCTGAAGGAGACCCCGGGTCGCCATGAAGCCGGATCCCCGGTTCACCTTCGACACCTTCGTGGTGGGGCCGGCGAACCGCCTGGCCGCCGCCGCCGCCCGCCGGGCCGCCGAGTCCCCGGGTACCAGCTACAATCCGCTTTTCGTCTACTCGGCCTCCGGGCTCGGAAAGTCCCACATTCTGGCGGCCATCGCCCATCAGGCGGCCCGTCTCCAGTCGGGGGGGCGAGTGGTCTACCAGACCCTGGAAGGCTACTTGGAGGAACTCACCCAGGCCCTGGAGCGGGGAAACCAGGACTCCATGAGGGATCGGTACCGGGACCTGGAGATCCTTCTTCTGGATGACGTCCAGTTTCTCACCGGGCAGACGCAGGCCCAGGAGCTCCTTTTGCGGACCCTGGACTCGCTCACAGCCCAGGGGAGCCAGATCGTTCTGGCCAGCGATCGACCTCCGGCGGAGATCAACGAGCTGGATGCCCGGCTCCTCTCCCGATTTTCCGGTGGGCTCATCGTGGACATGGGCCCGCCGGACTATGAAACCCGGGTGGCGATCATGCGTCGAAAGGTGGAGGAGCGGAACGCCCGTCTCCGCCCGGGGGTCGCCGAGGCGATGGCTCGCCATCCCTTCAAGAACGTCCGAGAACTGCAGGGTGCCCTGAACCGGGTGCTGGCGATCCAGGACCTGGAGGAGCGCCAGGTGGACCCGGAGGAGGTGTCCGGGATCCTGGGGACCCAGGAGGCGTCACGGGCGGGCGCCGAAGGTCCTCCAGCCCGCTCCTCGGCCTCCGACGCGGCCCAGGCCGAGCCCGAAACCCCTCCGTGGCGGGAGCAACTGGAGGAAATCGTCCAGGAGGCCCGGGGCAAAGATCTGTCCGCTCGTCGGATCGAGCGTTTGTTGGAGGCCGAGTCGCCGCCGGACGACCCTGAACGGCAGGTTCGGGAATTCCGAGCGGCGATGGATCGGATGGAGGCCATTCGGTCGGAGATCATGGACTTGGGTAATCCCTGGCCCGAGGCGGAGCGAACGGTCCTCAGGGACCCGGACCGCTTGGAGGAGGCGGAAGCGCTCTTGGCGTCGGCTCGTGAACGGGCTCGACCCTTCCCGGAGATCCCGGCCGGCCCCGTCCTCTCCGAGCTGGAAGGTCAATACCCCCCCCTGGTTCTTCGGGCCGCCGAACGGTTCGTTCTTCAGGAGCGGGTGGACTACAACCCCCTCTTCGTCGTCTCCCGGGACGAGGAGGCCACTCAAGACCTGCTCCGGGCCACCGGACGGACCCTCCTGGGAATTCGCCCCCGAGCCACGGTAGCACATATGTCGGTGGATGAATTCTCCGAGGACTTCATCCGTGCCATCTCGGAGGGGGTGGCCGGAGCCTGGCGCGAGCGTTGGTGGTCGGCGGACCTCCTCCTGGTCCAGGGTGTCCAGAAGCTTTCGGAGACGGAGCGGGCCCAGGACGAGTTCTTCCACTTGTTCGAGGCGGTGAAGCGCCGGGGGGCTCGGGTCCTCCTGGCCGCCGAGCGACCTCCTTCGGAGATCGGTGCCATCGACGAGCGCCTCCGGTCCCGGTTCGAGGGCGGTCTGGTGGTGGAAATGGACGGGAAGGAGGCAGTCGTGGAGGCGCCGCACCACCGGTCGAGTCCGGGGAGCGACGCCGAGACCGGTTCCAAGGACGCCGTTCCGCCACTGGGGGAGTTGGAGATGGGCGAAGGCGGGAGGGGAGGGCTCTTCCCACCCGAATTCCCGTCCGAACCGGAGAGCGATGTGCTGGAGTCGGAAGCGGGGGGGGC
>SKSR01000260.1 GCA_007122885.1 Gemmatimonadota bacterium | reverse complement strand
TACTTTTTCGGGGCGAGCCCGGAGGGCCGCTACATCCTCTACCTGAGGGGGGACGACTACTGGGTCTACGACCGGGCCCAGGAGGAGCACCGGAGCCTCACCGAGGGACTGCCCACCAGCTTCGTCGACCTGGAAAACGACCACACGGTGGAGCAGAAGCCCCCCTACGGTTATGCAGGTTGGACCCCAGACGAGGAAGCGGTTCTGATCTACGACCGATACGATGTCTGGAAGGTCTCCGTGGACGGAAGCGGGGGAGCCCGGCTCACCGAAGGCGCGGAGGAGGAGGTCCGCTTCCGCTACATCTTTCTGAAGGCCAGCGGCTCGGAGATCGACCTGGAGGAGGGGCTCTATCTAGCCATGCACGGCCGGAAGAGCAAGCACAACGGCTTCGCCTACCTGGAGGGCAGCGGGCCGGCGGAACCTCTTCACTGGGTGGATGGCCGGACCACCCGGTTGGCACGTTCAGAGAACGGCGAGCGTCTTGCCTTCGTCCAGGAGTCCTTCCACGAGCCCCCCAACGTGTACGTGGCGGGGACGGACTTGCAGGAGCCTCGCCGGGTGACGGACTTGAATCCGTTCCAGAGCGATTACCACTGGGGCCGGGCCGAGCTCCTGGACTACGAGACCGAGTGGGGCGACTCCTTGCAGGCGGCGCTGTTCTACCCGGCCGACTACGACCCGGGACGGAAGTATCCGATGATCGTCCACCCCTACGAGCGCCGGTCCGGAACGATCCACAGCTACGAGGTGCCCAGCGAGCGGGAGCCCTACAACACCACCGTCTGGACGCAGAGGGGCTATTTCGTGCTGGCTCCCGACATCGCCTACCGGCCTCGTCAGCCGGGGGTCTCGGCGAAGGTGGCTTTGGACGCCGCGGTGGACCGGGCCGTGGCGGTGGCGAGCGTGGATGAGGAGCGCGTGGGCCTCATCGGCCATTCGTGGGGTGGGTATCAGACCGCTTTCGTCCTTACGCAGACCGACCGTTTCGCCGCCGGGATGGCCGGCGCCCCCCTGACGAACCTCATCTCCATGTACCTGTCGTTCTTCTGGAACACAGGCGATCCGGACGCCCGGATCTTCGAGATGAGCCAGGCCCGGATGGAGGTCCCGTGGTGGGAGGACTACGATTCCTACGTGGCGAATTCACCGGTCCATCACATCGAGGGGTTGAACACGCCCCTCCTCATGGCGTTCGGGACGGAGGACGGAGCGGTAGATTTCCACCAGGGGGTGGAGTTCTACAACGCCGCCCGGAGGGCCGGGCGGGACTTCGTCCTTCTGGTCTACGAAGGGGAAGGGCATAGCCTGTCGCGGCGGCCCAACCGAGTCGATCTCCATCGCCGAATCCTCGAGTGGTTCGACCATTACCTGAAGGGAGAGCCGGCACCCGACTGGATCATCGAGGGAGTCCCATACCTGGAGCAGAGGGAGAGCCAGGGGGGGAACTCCACGGGAGGTCGGCTCTGAGCTCCGTCGGTCGGCTTCCAGGGGCGTGGCCGTTCGTGGCGGGGATCGGCCCGTCCCGTTCACGGTGGCCACCCCTCGCCGGCGCCCCTCCTCCAGCCGCTTGATCGCTTCCGGGGAACCGCTACTTTCCGGTCCGACTTGGGCAGGGTCCGGAACGCCGAGCGGGGGTGATGATTCGAGTCATTTTTCTGGGAACCGCTGCGTCCCGGCCCACCGTGGGTCGGAACGTGAGCGCCATCTCCCTGCAGCGGGAGGGAGAATCCTTCCTCCTGGACTGCGGCGAAGGAACCCAACGTCAGATGATGCGGTTCGGCACAGGGTTTTCCGTGGATCGGATCTTCATCACCCACCTCCATGCCGACCATTTCCTCGGTCTCATCGGCCTGGTGCGCACCTTGGCCCTCCAAGGTCGTACGGAGCCCCTATGGGTGTACGGGCCGCCCGGTTCGCGTCTGGTCCTGCGAGACGCGGTCTACCTGGGGGTCGAGCGGATCTCCTTTCCGGTGGAGCTCAGGGAGTTGAGCCCTGGAGATGCAGTGGAGGGGGATGCATATCGGGTGGAGGCCTTTCCGGTCCGACACGGGGTGCCGGCGGTGGGGTACGCGCTTAGAGAGGAGCCCCGGCCGGGACGATTCGACGTGGAACGGGCGCGAGCTCTCGGGGTGCCGGAGGGACCGCTCTTCGGACGGCTGCACGCCGGTGAGCCGGTGGAGGTCCAAGGGCGGACGATCCGGCCCGAAGAGGTCGTGGGAGGGCCGCGGCCCGGCCGGACGGTGGTGTATACGGGAGATTCGAGGCCGTGCCGGGAGATCCGGGAGGTGTCCGAAAGTGCGGATCTCCTCATCCACGACGCCACCTTCGGGGAAGAGGAGGCGAAGCGGGCCCACGAGACGTTCCACGCGACGGCCCGGGGTGCGGGAGAAATGGCCCGGGACGCCGGGGTGGCCCGGCTGGTTCTCACGCACATCTCGGCCAGATACGCCCAGAACCCGGCGCTCCTGGCGCGGCAGGCCCGAAAAGTGTTCCCGGAAGCCGTTGTGGCTCACGATGGAATGACTCTGGAGATCCCGTACCGGGACAGCTGAGTGAGGAGCGGTCCGAGGCGGCTCGGATCCAATGGCGCACCGAACGGAGGCATGGTTAAGGATGAGCTCGATTCTGCCCCAGCTACCCGAGTCGGAGGGGTTCCTCCCGGACACGGTGCGGCTTCCGGATCCCGACCGGGAGCGGAATGTCCGACGATGGGTGGTCCGGGCGGCTCAGTGGAAGGCTCTGGAGTTGGCCGAACAGGTTTTCGGTCCCGGAGTCGAGGCCCGATTGGAGGGGGACGCGGGTCCTCCCCCATTCCGGGGGCTCGTGCGCCTGGCCGTTCCCTTCCACGGATTGGAGCGACATTGGAGGAGGGAGCGGATCTTCACCGAGCTGGCAGGGCAGGACGAGGTCCTTCGGGAAGCTCCGCTGGTCTTCGTCTTCGAGCCCGATCCGGTGTCCGCCACGTGAACGACTTTCCTGGCCTCCCCGGTCCGGATCCCGTGGCGGCAGGTCGCCGGTGACCCCCTCCGGGAATGGAGGGGGCGGTCCCGACCAGGGCTCAGCCCCCCCGGCGTCGGTGGGGGTGGTGGGGTTGGGCCTCATGGGAGGTTCCGTGGTCCGGTCCCTGGGGCGACTGGAGCCTCGTCCCACTCTCCTGGGGTGTAGCTCGGAGCTGACCGAGGTGGAGCGCGCCCGGGAGGCCGGAGTGGTGGACCAGGCTTTTCTGGACCCGGAGGAGGTGATCGGCGCGGCCTCCGTGGTGGTCTTCGCCGTACCTCTGGGAGCGCTTCCTCCCCTCCTGGAGCGCCACGCGGGTGCTCTGGCCGAAAAGGAGCTGGTCACGGACGTGGCCGGCTTGAAGGCGCCGGTCCTCCGGGCGGCTCGGAGTGCCGGGGTCGAAGAGGTCTTCGTCGGCGGGCATCCCATGGCCGGGAGCGAGGCGAGCGGCTTCAGCGCCTCTCGGGCGGATCTCCTGGACGGGGCCCGGGTCTGGCTCTCGGCCGACGGGGCCGGTCCCACGGTTCGGCGGCGGGCTCAGGAGTTCTGGCGTTCGGTAGGGGGGGACCCCGAGTGGATCGAGGCGGGTGAGCACGACAGGGCTATGGCGTGGTGCAGCCACCTTCCCCAGCTCGTCTCCAACGCCCTGGCCGGTGGTCTGGACGCGGCCGGGTTCCGTCCTACGGATCTGGGCCCGGGAGGCCGGGATATGGTCCGGTTGGCCGGTAGCTCTCCGGAGCTATGGCGAGACCTCCTGGAGCGTTCGGCGCCGGAGGTGGGCCTGGGCCTGGAGTCGGTGTCCCGGGCCCTGCGGACGTTGGCGGACCTTCTGGCTCGGCGGGATCTGGACGCCGTCTCGGGGTTCATGGAGCGGACGCGAGACTGGAGGGCCGGAGGGGGAGGGGAGGAGTGGAGCTGACTGCGCCCCCGGACAAGTCGCTGACCCACCGGGCGCTCATCCTGGCAGGGTTGGCCCAGGGAACGAGTCGACTTTCCGGTCTCCTGGCGGCGGAGGATCCCCGTTCGACGGCCGGTTGTCTCCGGAGCCTCGGGGTAGGGGTTTCCCGCCTTCCCGACGACGGCTCCCCCATCACGCTGGAGGGACGAGGCCTCCGGGGGCTTTCCGCTCCCCAGGCGGTCCTGAACGCCGGTAACAGCGGGACGACGGCCCGGCTCCTCCTGGGGGTCCTGGCGGGCCATCCGTTCGAGGCGACCGTGACCGGGGACGACTCGCTCCGTTCCCGTCCCATGGGGCGGGTGATCAAGCCGCTCCGGGATATGGGGGCCCGGATTCAGGGCCGGGACGGATCGGAGCGACTCCCCCTGACGATTCGAGGCGGGGATCTGGAGCCCGTGGTGGTGGAGTCCCCGGTGGCCAGCGCCCAGGTGAAGAGCGCCATCCTCTTGGCCGGGCTGGTGGCTGGAGTGCCCGTGACCGTGCGGCAGCCGGGGCGTTCCAGGGATCACACCGAGCGGATGCTGTCGGGTGCCGGTGTTCGGGTTCTGGAAGGGGTGTGGCGTGGGGCGACGGATCTCGATGAGGGGTGGGAGGTCCGTCTCCCGGAACCGCCTTCCGCCCTGGAGCCTCTGGATTTCCGGGTTCCGGGCGACTTCTCTTCAGCGGCGTTTCTGGTGGCTCTCGCCCTCCTGGGCGCGGTGGGCTCGGAGCTCCGGATCCGAAATGTCGGGCTCAACCCCACGCGCACTGGGCTTCTCCCCGTCCTGAAGCGGATGGGGGCGTCCGTGGCGGCCCGACTGGAGGGCGAGGCGGGGGGAGAGCCGGTGGGGAATCTGGTGGTCGAGCCCGGGCCCCTCGTCGGAGTCGAAGTGGGAGGGGAGGAGATCCCGGACCTGGTGGACGAGGTGCCGGTCCTGGCCGTTCTGGCCGCACGGGCTCGTGGGGTGACTCGGATCACCGGGGCGGGCGAGCTTCGTGTGAAGGAGTCGGATCGTATCCGAGCCCTCAAGCGAGGGCTCGAGGCGGTGGGAGTGGAGGTGGAGGAGCTCGAGGACGGCTTGGAAATTCAGGGTACGGATCGCTCCCTTCAGGGCCGGGTGGACAGCTCGGGCGACCATCGGATCGCCATGGCCTTCGGCGTGCTCGGCCGGGCGGTTGGAGGGGATATCGAGGTGGGGGATCCACAGCTCAGCGACGTGAGCTTTCCCGGGTTCTGGAGGGTCCTGGACCGGCTGGCCCCCCGGCGGAGGGGAGTCGGTCCGTGACCTCCTCCGGCCGGACGAGGGAGGGGCCGTCCCGCCGGGGTCCGGTGATCACGGTGGACGGTCCAGCGGCGTCGGGGAAGTCCAGCACCGCCCGGGAGGTGGCCCGTAGGTTGGGGATCCGACACCTGGATTCGGGCGCCCTCTATCGGGCGCTGACCTACGCACTCCTGGATGAGGGCGTTCCACAGGAGGAGTGGGTGGAGCTGGAGGCGGACGATCTGGAGTCGCTCCAGGTCCAGGTGGAGCCCACCGAGGAGGGAATCCGGATCCGGCACCGGGACCGTCCTTTGGACTCCGAGCTCCGGACGGCCCGGGTCACGGCCCGGGTCTCTTCCCTGGCCTCCGTTTCCGCCGTGCGGAGCTGGCTTCTGCGGCGTCAACGGGAAGCCGCCCGCCATGGGGCCCTGGTGGCCGAGGGCCGGGACATGGGGAGCGTCGTATTTCCCGATGCGGACCTCAAGATCTTTCTCGTGGCGGATTTGGAGGAGCGGGCCAGGCGGCGGCTAAGGGAGCGGGGAGAGGAGGAAGGGCCCGATGCGGTCCGGGACGAGGCGCTTCGGCTGGCCCGACGGGACCGGGACGACGAAACCCGTAGCGTGGCGCCCCTGCGGAAGGCTGAAGACGCCGTGGAGGTGGACACGACGGGGTTGACCCTGGACGAGCAGGTGGATCGAATCGTGGCGATGGCACGGGGGTTGACTGGATCTGACGCTCAGATCTAAATTTCCCTCGCTGTGCACATTGTGCGGGGCAGGCCGGTTCCGGAGATTGTGGGAGTTCCCGGTTTGAGCCGGCACCGGCCGAATGTGAAGCCCCGACTTCGCGGAAAGGTTCGGACGGGCCTGGAGCCCACTTCCGGCCTTTCTTCTTTCTTTTTTTACCTGGAGACCGCCCGAACCGGGTCGGCGATCTCCTCAGCCCTCTGAGTCGATTTCGGAGGCGGAAGGCGTCGAATGGCGGAGAGCAAGAGCGAGAAGGAAACCCCCACCCCTCCTTCCGAGGCATCGTCGGAAGGCTCCCCACAAAACACAACCCAGAGTGAGCGTCCCGGTAGCGAGGAGGGCGCAGGGTCCCGAGTCGAGGGCGTTGCCCAGGATTCGGCTCTGGCCACCGAGACCGCGGCCTACGAGGATGCCGTGGTCAAGGTGACGCCCGAGGAGCTGGAGCGCGAGCCTCCCCGGGTGGGCACCTCGTCCGAGCTCACCATGGATCCCTACGGGGACGAGGACCTGGAGATCTCCCGGGAGGAGTTCGAGTCCCTCCTGAGCGACTTCCAGGGGGAGATGCAGGATGTCCGTGAAGGGGAGATCGTCTCCGCCAAGGTCCTGCGGGTTCAGGAGAACTCGGTCATCCTCGAGTTCGGATTCAAGAGCGAGGGGTCGGTTCCCCTCGACGAGTTCAAGGATCCGGAGGCCCTCCAGCCGGGCGACGAGGTGGACGTGCTCCTGGAGCGCCTGGAGGACGACGACGGGGTCGTGGTCCTCTCCAAGCGGAAGGCCGACTTCCTGCGGGTCTGGGAGAAGATCAAGGAGGCCTACGAGAACGATCGTCCGGTGAAGGGGACGCTGGCCCGGAAGATCAAGGGCGGGGTCACCGTCGATCTCATGGGTGTGGACGCCTTCCTGCCCGGATCCCAGATCGCCCTCCGGAGGGTCCCGAACATCGAGGACCTGATCGGCCAGACGTACAAGTTCCAGATCATCAAGCTGAACAAGCGCCGCCGGAACATCGTGGTGTCACGGCGCGTCCTCCTGGAGGCCGAGCGGGAGAAGAAGCGAGAGACGCTGGTCCAGGAGCTGCTCGAGGGCCAGGTGAGGGAAGGGGTCGTGAAGAACATCACCGACTTCGGTGCCTTCATCGATCTGGGTGGACTGGACGGCCTGCTCCACATCACGGACATGTCGTGGGGCCGCGTGGGCCATCCCTCCGAGGTGGTGGACATCGCTCAGAACATCGACGTGAAGGTCCTGGACATCGACTGGGACCGGGAGCGCATCTCCCTGGGCTACAAGCAGCTCCTCCCCTATCCCTGGACCGACATCGACCAGAAGTATCCGGTGGGTGCCCGGGTCAAGGGCCGGGTGGTCTCGATCACGAACTACGGCGCCTTCGTGGAGCTGGAGAAGGGTGTGGAGGGATTGGTCCACATCTCGGAGATGTCCTGGACGCGGAACGTCCGGCATCCCTCGAAGCTGGTCTCCATTGGCGACGAGATCGAGGCCGTGGTCCTGAAGGTGGATCCCAACGACGAGAAGATCTCGTTGGGGATGAAGCAGATCGAAGAGGATCCGTGGCTCTCCCTGCCCATGGAGTACCCGGCCGGAACCACGCTTTCGGGTAAGGTCCGCAACCTGACCTCCTTCGGCGCGTTCGTGGAGATCGAGCCGGGGATCGACGGGTTGGTCCACGTCTCGGACATGAGCTGGACGAAGCGGGTCGAGCACCCCTCGGAGGTGGTTCAGAAGGGGGACGAGCTGGAGGTCATGGTCCTGGACGTGGACGCGGAGAACAAGCGGATCTCCCTGGGAATCAAGCAGCTCCAGGAGGATCCGTGGCCGAACATCTCCCGGCGCTTCTCTCCGGGCGTGGAGGTGGAAGGCACGGTCACCCGAGTGCAGGACAAGGGTGTCGTCGTGGATCTGGGCGACGATATCGAAGGATTCGTCCCGGCGTCCCACAGCGCGGTGGAACAGGTGGAGCGCTTGGAGGAGTACTTTGAGTCAGGGGACGCGGTGGACCTCAAGGTCATCGAGTCCGACGCGTCGAACCGGAGGATCGTTCTGGAGGTGATCACGGCTCCGGAGCGGAAGGCGGTGCAGGACGACGAGGCCGAAGCCGAGGAGAGTT
>SKSR01000307.1 GCA_007122885.1 Gemmatimonadota bacterium | reverse complement strand
GGGCGACCACCGTCTTCTCGCAGCTACAGAACGCATTGAATCAGATGTGGGGGGTCATGCCCCGACCCTCCCGAAGCGGAATCGTGGTCTTCGCTCTGAGCCGCCTCGTGTCCTTCGGGATGGTCCTCGTCATCGGGCTCCTACTCTTGATCTCCTTCCTGCTCTCCATGGGCCTGGCGGCCGTCCTCCAGTTTTCCCAGGAGTGGGTGCCCCTCCCACCGGGCCTGGCGACTCTCGCGGACGTGACTCTCTCCCTTCTGGTGGCCGCCCTCCTCTTCGGATTCATCTTCAAGGTCCTTCCCGACGTGGAGCTGGAGTGGCGTGACATGTGGAGGGGAGCGCTGATGACCGCGGTCCTTTTCGTCCTCGGCCAGTACCTCATCTCCCTCTACCTGACCCGGACCGGCGTGGGCTCGCTCTACGGGGCCGCGGGCTCTCTGGTCATCCTTCTCATGTGGGTCTACTATTCATCGCTCCTCCTTCTCTTCGGAGCCGCCTTCACCCGGGTATCGGTCCGCCAGAGGGGAGGGATGATCGTCCCCTCGGCCAACGCCGTGAAGGTGAGAACCACGATCGTGGACCGCCTGGAACCCGAGTCGACCGAGGGAATCTGGGAGCAGGGAGACACCTGACGGGGGACGCCCCGACCCGGGGACAGACCCACCAGATCCCACTCGCGCGCCACAGGAGGTATTCATGCGAACTCCATGCCCCCTCATCTCCCTCGCCCCCCAAGCGCGCGCACTACTCCCCTGTCTGGTGGGGGCGGTTCTCCTCCTGGCCCAGCCCGCCTCGGCACAGGAAGCGCCCGAGCTCGAGACCGAGTACTGGGCCCACATGCTCGAAGGAACCCGGGCGGCACAGACATGCCTCGCCGACGTCATGGTGGAGGGGAGTTCGGAGGTCCAGTGCAACCGAATGACGCCGGCCTTCGTACAGGCGGTGGAACTGGCTGAGCAGGTGGAGGCCTGCTGTCCCGAGAGGATGGACTTCGAGATCGAAGGAGTGAGGCAATTCAATCTCCTGAACTTCGCCCGGGGACACCGGGCCCTGGCCGACTCCATCGAGGCGTACCGGGGCCGGAACGAGGAAGGTGCCCGGGCCCGCCGAGTGGAGCTGGCGGGCCAGGTCATGGCGTGGCGCACCGTGATAGAGCTCGGGGCCGGAGGCACCGCTTCGAACCCCCGCTGAGGGTTCCGGGACCCCGCTCCAGCCGGTGCTCCGAAAGCGGATGAGGAACCCATCGGAACCGCCGGGAGCGTCGCGGTGAACCTGGCACAGATCCTCACCCTCTACGTCCACGAAGTCCGTTCGGCCCTCCGGGAGCGGAGCATCGTGGTCTTCAGCATCATCATCCCCATCGTCCTCTACCCGGCCTTGCTCTGGGCCGGGCTCACCGCATTCAGCTTCGTGGAGGGCCAGAGGGAGAGGCTCACCGCGGATGTGGCCGTCCACGGCCTTCCGCAGGCCCACGCCCCACTCCTGGATTCATTGACGGAGATGGGCGGAATGACCATCACCGACTGGCCGGGCTCTTCCCCTTCCGGGAGGGGCGAGGTGGTGGCAGGAGGGCTGGACGTCTTCCTTGAGTTCGAGGACGCGGAGGACGATGCCTCCTCGCCGGAGAACTTTCGGGCCCGGCTCCACTACCACGGAGCAAGGGAAAGCAGCCGCACCGCCCGGGGGCGGGTGGAGTCGGTCCTGACCTCGTACCGGGAGGAGTGGGTGGACCGGGAGCGGCGCTCCCTGGGAATTTCCGACCCGGAGTGGGCCGGCTTCGCAGTGGTGGGGCTGGACCGAACGACTCCCGAGGAGGGAACCCGGTTCTTCCTGGGTCTCATGGTCCCCTTCCTGACCCTGATCATCGTGGCGCTGGCCGCCTTCTATCCGGCCATCGACGCCACGGCCGGAGAGCGCGAGCGATCGACCTGGGAAACACTCATGACGGTGGCGGCTCCCCGGAGTAGCATCGCGGCCGCCAAGTACTTGTACGTGGCCACCTTCGGGGCGGCGGGAGGGCTCCTCAACGTGGCGGCCCTGGTCCTCTCCCTCCGGTGGATCCTCCAGCCGGTAGCGGGCGGGGACGTACAGGAGGCCGTTCAAAGTGGCATCCCCCTGTCGGCAGTGCCCGTCATCGCCGCCGGCACGGCCCTCCTGGGCCTGTTCGTGGCCGCAGGGATGCTGGTTTTCTCCGTCTTCGCCCGGAACTTCAAAGAAGGTCAGTCCATGATCACCCCCTTCTATCTGCTCATTATCCTCCCGGCCATCTTCCTCCAATCGCCGGATATCGAGCTCACCCCCGCGCTGGCCGTCGTTCCCTCGGCCAACGTGGTCCTCCTCCTGCGGGAGTCGATCATGGGGACCTTGCCCTTACTGGAAGGGGCTTTGGCCCTGGGCTCCATGGCCCTCTTCGCAGGCCTGGCCGTGGCCTTCGCCCAATGGGTTATGCGGAGGGAGGAGGTCCTCCTGGGCTCCGGAGAGGGGGGGCTGGGGACATTCCTCAAGCGCCGACTGGGCGCTGGAGGGAGGACGCCGTGAACGACGCCGGAACCGGGGTGGAGGTGCCCGTGCAAACGGAAGACCTGACGAAGGTCTTCTACGACGAAGGGCGGGGTGCCGTGCGCGCGGTGGACGGAGTAAGCCTCCACTGCGCCTCCGGAGAGATCCTGGGCCTCCTGGGGGCGAACGGAGCCGGGAAGACCACCACGCTCCGGATGCTCTCAACGGTCTTGGCTCCAACCGGCGGACGGGCGTGGGTCATGGGACACGAGGTGCGGGAAGCCCCTGAAAGGGTCCGGGAGAGCCTGGGGTTCCACTCGGCTTCCACCGCCCTCTATCCGAAGATCACCCCCCGGGAAACCCTCCGATTTTTCGCCCGGGTCAACCGCTTTCCCAAGGACCGAACGGAGGAACGGGTCGAATTCCTCATAGATAAGTTCGGACTGAGCGACTTCGCCGACGCCCGGGTGGAGAAGCTTTCGAGCGGGATGAAGCAGAAGGTCTCGGTCGCCCGGACCGTGGCCCACGACCCTCCCGTCCTCATCTTCGACGAGCCCACGGTGGCGCTGGACGTCCTGAACGCCATCTCCCTGAGGGAGATCATCGGCCGCCTCCGCGACGACGGGAAGGCCATCCTCTTCTCCACCCACGTGATGAGTGAGGCGGAGCAGCTCTGCGACCGGATCGCCATCATCCACCAGGGAGAGATCCTGGCCACCGGAACCCTGGACGAGCTCCGGAAGACCACCGGCCTCCACTACCTGGAGGACATCTTCGTCCGCTACGCCCGGACGGGAACGGAGGTCGAGGCGGACTGATGGGGCTCTCGCCCGCCGTTCGGGCCCTCCTCTCCCTGGAGATCCGGTCCCTCCTCCGGGACCCGCGCACCCTCTTCATCACCGTGGTCCTTCCGGTGATCCTCATCCCCGGTCTACTGCTGGCCACGAGCTTACTGGAGGACCGGAGGGCTCAGGAGGCCGAGGAGCGGACGTTCCGGGTGGCCGTCTCCGGGGATGAGGCGGCCCTGGCCAGGGACCTCCTGGCGTCCCACCGACGGTCGGACTCGGACGCAGGGGCGCCGGGGAACGAGGCCGCAACTGAAGGGAACGACGGGGAAGGCCGGTTCCGTATCCACGAAGTGGACGAACCGGAGAGGGCCCTGGAGGCCGACTCCATAGACCTCCACGTGGAAACCCTCTCGGTAGACGCGTGGCGGTCACTGGAGGCGGAGGCGGCCGACGAGCTGTCGGAGGAGTTCCACGGGGTCCCCGTCCTCCGGCTCCACTACCACTCCACCCGGACCGCTTCGCGTGAAGGCTGGGAAGCCGCCCGGGATGCTCTGGGCCACCGAAGAGAACTGGCTCGAGATTCTCTCCTGGATGAGGCGGGCTTTCCCGTTGACCGGGACGAAGTGGCGGTGGTGGAAGCGCTGGACCTGGCGACGGAGCGTCAGATCCAGGGAGCCCATCTAGGCCGGTACCTGGCTTTGATCCTTCTGGGCCTCGTGGTCCTGGGGGGCTCGGCGGTGGCCACCGACACGCTGGCCGGTGAAAAGGAGCGGGGGACCCTGCACACCCTCCTCACCTCCGCCGCCCACCGGAGCGAAATCATCACCGGAAAGTTCCTGGCGGTGATGGCGGTAGCCTTGGCCATCGCGGGAATCCAGCTCCTCAATCTATGGGTCTTTTTGGGGTTGGGGATCATCGAACCCATGGAGGGCTTCGCGGTCGCCGTCTCCCCCGGTCTGGCCCTGGGTCTCTTCGTGCTTCTCCTGCCAGCGGTGGCCCTGGCCGCCGGGGTCCTCCTGCTCATCTCCGCCCACGCTCGAAGCTACAAGGAGGCCCAGCTCTACCTGACTCCCGCTTTCATCGGGGTCGTTCTCCCGACCGCAGCCCCCCTCCTCCCAGGTCTCACTCTCGACTCGGCCGCGGTGGCCGTCCCCATAGCCAACGTGAGTCTGGCAGCACGGGACCTTCTGGTGGGGCAGGCCCAGCTCCCCTGGATCCTGGCCGCGTGGCTCATCACCGGCGTAGCCGCGGTGTGGGTCAACGCCCGTTCGGTCCGGACCCTCCAGGACGAGTCACTGGTGACCGGGGACACCTCCCGGGAGGAGTTCCTGGGCGGCCCCGCGCTCCTTCCCAAGCGGATCCTCCGGTGGTTCGTGGTCTTTGGGGCGGTGAAGCTCCTGGTGGAGTTCAACCTTCCCTTCCAGGACCTCCGCTGGGCGATCCTGGTGAACGTGGGGGTGGTCTTCCTGGTCTTCCCCCTCCTGGTGATCCGGTACTTTCGCCTGGACCCCGGGAAGGCCCTGGCGCTGCGAATGCCCCACCCGGGAGTGTGGGCCGGGGTCGCCCTGGCGGTGCCCTCCGGGCTCTTGGCCGGCCAGGGGGTTTTCCAGGCCATGGATCTGGTCCTCCCCGTCCCCGCCGAGCTCATCGAGGGCTTCGGGGAGATCCTCCTCACCGACGGGATTCCCCTCTGGCAGCTCATCCTCCTCGTGTCGCTGGTGCCGGGGATCACGGAGGAACTCACCTTCCGGGGTGTGCTCCTCCACGGGCTCCGCAAACGATTCGGCCCGGTGGGCCTGGCCCTGGTGGTAGGGCTCCTCTTCGGACTCATGCACTTCCAGCTCTTCCGGATCCCGACCACCGCTTTTTTGGGCGTCCTCCTCACGGCAGTGACGCTCCTCTCGGGCTCCATCTTCCCGGCGATCGTGTGGCACACGCTCAACAACGCGCTGGCCGTCTACCTGGGCTCGGCGGGAATGGACGTGGGCGCCCTGGAAGTATGGTGGATCGGTGCAGGAATGCTCGGGTTGGCCGCCGCCTTCGCGCTCTTCTGGCGGTTCCGTACTCCGTACCCGGACCTGCGGACGCCGGAGGGCGGCAGGGATCGCCCGTCTCCGGTCCCGAAAGAGAACTTCACAGGAACGGGGTCCCGACCCGGGCCGGGCGCCGGTTCAGGTCCGGATCGGTAACCTCTGCCGGCCGCATGTCCGGACCACGCTCCCGGACCCCTCGCGGCGTCGGCCGACGATCCCCATGTTCTTTCCGGCTCCAGCGTTCCCAACGGACTGGGGCAACCCGATTCTCACGACCTTCGTAACGTGGAGGAGGTCCCGATGGCATGCACCGGCGGAGGCAAGCTTTGGGCGGGGGTGGCGGCTGTAGCCCTCGTCGTCATCGTGGCCGGCGAGCTTCCGGCCCAACAGACCACGAACCCCTTCCGGTCTCAGTACGGCTGGGGTGAGCTCCCCGACGGGCGGGAATGGGGAGCCACCAGCGCCGTATATCCATCCCCGGACGGCGATATCTGGGTCGCCGAACGGTGCGGAGAGAACTCATGCGTGGGCTCGGATCTGGATCCGGTCCTCCTCTTCGACACGGACGGAAACCTCCTCCGAAGCTTCGGAGCCGGGCTCATCAGCTGGCCCCACGGGATCTTCGTGGAAGACGACGGGAGCGTATGGGTGACCGATGCCAGCACCAGCGGAGCCGAGGAAGAGGGGCTGGGGCACACGGTCCTCAAGTTCAGCCCCGAGGGCGAGCACCTCATGACTCTGGGGACGCCGGGGGAGGCCGGAGATCCACCGGAGCGGCTCACCCGCCCCTCCGACGTGGTTGTGGCCCCCAACGGGGAAATCTATGTGGTGGACGCCCACGGCCCCGGTGATCCCAACCGGATCGTGAAGTACGACCCGGAGGGCAACTACCTGGAAACCTGGGGCGAGACGGGCTACGAGCCCGGACAGCTCCACGACCCACACGCCATCGCCATGGACTCCCAGGGGCGGATCTTCGTGGGCGACCGCTGGAACAGCCGCATCCAGATCTTCGACCAGGAGGGGAACTTCCTGGAGTGGTGGACCCAGTTCGGCCGCCCCAGTGGGATCTTCATCGACGAGAACGACCGGATCTACGTGGCCGACTCGGAGTCGAGCCAGGCGGACAACCCCATCCAGGGCCGGCGCAACCCGGGGTGGGAACGGGGGATCTACATCGGGGACGCTCGGACCGGCTGGGTGGAGCACTTCATCCCCGACACCCACCCCAACCCTGAAGAGGCGGCGACCAGCGGGCCCGAGGGGGTGGCCGTGGACCGGCAGGGGAACATCTACGGAGCCGAGGTGGGCCAGCGGAGGATGGTGAAGTACTTCCGGCTGCGGCCGTAGAGCGGCCATGGTCCCGCCGCGCCTCGCTGATGTCGCTGTTCCGGCCGGAAATCCTGGACGCGACCCGGGGGGGCGCCCCATCGTGGATTGGAGTGGACGTATTCCGCAGGGCCCCCCGCAGCCCGGAGCCCGAGCGGCGCCCTTCCTTCCCTGGAATCTCTCCGGAGGACGTACCATGATGCCCAGATCGGCCCAGTCGGCCCCGGCCGGCGCTGAACCGGCGAAACGCTCGCGGCCCGCACGGCGGGGTTCCACGCCCCTGCCCGAGACCCTGTGGGTCCTCTTGCTTCTCGTGGCTCCGGTGCTCGCCGCGTCCGGCGAACCGGCCCTGGCCCAGGACGGCGGCGAGCATCTCGGTCTGGAGCACCACCTGGAGTGGGAAGAGTTCCAGAGCCCCCAGATCTCCCCCGACGGAGACAAGATCGTCTACACCCGACGATTCCGGGACCCGGTGAACGACGGCTGGGACTCGGAGGTCTGGATGATGAACGCGGACGGAAGCCGTGACCGGTTCCTCCTGGAGGGCTCGAATCCTCAATGGTCCCCTGACGGCACCCGGATCGCCTATGTGGCCGAGGGCAAGCCCCAGGGCTCCCAGATCTACGTCCGGTGGATGGATGCGGAGGGGGCCACGAGTCAGGTCACGCGCCTCGACGAATCGCCCTCCAACCTCCGCTGGTCTCCGGACGGTGAGCGGATCGCCTTCCAGGCCCGGGTGCCCGAGGATCCGGACCCGGAGTGGTCCATCAGCCTCCCCGACCGGCCGGAGGGCGCCGACTGGGCCGCCGACCCCCACATCGAGGACCGGCCCAACTACCGCCAGGACGGCGTCGGCATGCTTCCCAGGGGGCACCAGCACATCTTCGTGGTGTCGTCCACTGGAGGGTCGGCCCGGCAACTCACCCAGGGGGATTACGACCACACCTCTCCGGAGTGGACGGCTGGAGGGGAGAGGATCGTCTTCCAGTCGTACCGGGAGGAGGACGCAGACCTGGCTTGGAGGCAGGGCGACATCTACGACCTAAGCGTGGCCACCCGCGAGATCCGGCGGCTTACGGACATTCCCGGTGCCCACTCGAACCCCACCCCCTCGCCCGACGGAGACCACATCGCCTTCACGGGCCATGAGTTCACCCACGACACCTTCTACGAGAACGAGCTCTACGTCATGGACGCGGACGGGGGCGGCGTCCGGGAACTGGCGGCCGAGTTGGATCGGGCCCCCATAGGTCCCCAGTGGGCGCCGGACGGAAGCGGAGTCTACTTCACCGCGGAAAAAGACGGTCACCGCCACATCTACTTCGCCCCACTGGAGGGAGGCGTCGAACAGGTGACGGAAGGGGAGTGGGTGGTCCACCTCTTCAGCCTGGCCGGCGACGGCACCGGCGCGGGCACCCTGGCCACGGCCCACGACCCGGGCAGCCTCGTCCGCCTGGATCCGGTCGGGTCTCCGGGAGCACCCCGAGAACCTCGGAACCTCAAGTCCTCGAACGCCGACCTCCTGGCGGACGTGGAGCTCGGGGAGGTGGAGGAGATCTGGTTCGAGTCCTTCGACGGATGGGACATCCAAGGCTGGATCGTGAAGCCGCCGGACTTCGACCCGTCCCAGGAATACCCGCTCATCCTGGCCATCCACGGGGGGCCGCATGTGATGTGGGACGTGGCCTTCGACTTCGCCTGGCACGAGCACGCGGCGAACAACTACGTGGTCCTCTACACGAACCCCCGCGGAAGCTCGGGCTACGGGAGCGAATTCGGCAACGCCATCGATCACGCCTACCCAGGGGACGACTACCACGACCTCATGGCCGGCGTGGACGCCATCCTGGAGCGGGGTTACATCGACGAGGACAACCTCTTCGTCTACGGAGGGAGCGGGGGCGGGGTTCTCACCGCGTGGATCGTGGGCCATACGGACCGATTCACCGCCGCCGTCTCCAAGGCGCCGGTGATCAACTGGCTGTCCTTCGTGGGGACGACGGACGGCTACACCTGGTATAACAACTTCCGGGAGCGCCCCTGGGACGACCCTTCCGAGCACCTGGAGCGGTCGCCGCTCATGTACGTGGGGAACGTGACCACGCCCACCATGGTCCTGACCCACGAGCGCGACCTTCGAACGCCCATCAGCCAGTCCGAGGAGCTCTACATGGCCCTCCAACAGGAGGGGGTACCCACCGCCATGGTTCGAATGAAAGAGGGTTGGCACAACCGACGGGAACCTCCCTCCAACTTCTACCGGGTCCAGGAGCTTCTCCGGAACTGGTTCGAGCGCCACATGGTGGGCGAGACCCCCGTGACGGCCGACGACCGGAGCCCCGGCTGACGTAAGCCCCCCCTCTCGGGAAGGAGGTGGCGTGGCACAGCCGCCACAAGGTGGGTGGGCAGCCCTTCACACGTAAGCCTCCCGGTTCGGATCCGCTTGGAAAGGCTTGCACCTGCGCCCGGCCTGTGTACGGGGGTCGGAGCGTCCCCACACCCGGCCCAGCCCCACGCGCCGCAGGGCCCCGGCATGGTCTCTGCAGCCCCTACTGACCCGGGGAGAGTCCCGACGTCGCTCCACCGGACGCCGTGGCTCATCCCCCATTCCGTCTCGGTGTAGCCTTCCGACCTCCGGCCCCTCTCACCTCGATGGGCAGTCGGAAGCCACCGTCCGTCCCCTGCACCCATGGAGGCTCATCCATGCTTGGAACTCCGAACGCGCAGCCGCGTTGGCGTCCCTTGTTCCCGACGATTCTGGCGGCCTGCGTCCTTCTGGCGGCTTGCGACAACGACACCACCGAACCCGAACCCCCTGCGGAAACCATCGCCTCTCTGGTGGAGGCGGAGCCTCAGTTCTCGATGGTGTCCGGACTCCTGGAGTCCGCCGGACTGGTGGAGATCCTCGACGACGTAGACGAGACCTTCACGGTGTTCGCACCCACCAACCCTGCGTTCGCTCCCTTCAACCTGGAACGATTGGGTGCGGACCCACAGATGGCGGAGGATATCCTCCTCTACCACGTGGTGGGAGGGGCGGCCGTGGCGGCGGAAGATCTCTCGGACGGTCAAACCGTCGAAACCCTCTCAGGAGATCGGGTCCTCGTCCGGATCGACGCAGACGTTGACGTGCTCCTGGACGGCTCACGGGTCACCATGGCCGACCTGATGGCGGACAACGGGATCGTCCATGGCATCGACCGCGTCATGGTGGGCAATCAGGACCTGGCGACCGTGGCCTCGTTGATCCAGGCCACCGACGGGCTTTACCAGGTCGTGGTGGAGTCGGGGCTGGGTGAGGCATTCGCGCAGGCGGAAGCGTGGACGGTGTTCGCGCCCAACAACCAGGCGTTCGAAGACGCGGAGGAGGTTCTGGCCGACCTGGAAGAGGAGGAGGTGGCGGCGATCCTCCAGTACCACGTCATCTCCGGCCAGGTCGTGAATTCCACCGACCTTCTGGCGCTGCTGGCGGATGGGGAGGGTGAAATATCGGTCCCCACCGCCCAGGGAGCGGAGATCGTCATCACCCAGGTGGACGAAACCACGATCTCCTTCAACGACGGTCAGGCCACCCTGGACCTGGAGAACGTGGACTTCTTCGCGTCCAACGGGATCATCCACCTCATCGACGGCATCCTCCTGCCCCCGGACTCCGAGTGACCTTGTCGCCGCCTTGCCCGCCCCCTCCACTTGGGCCACCTTTCGGCGTTCCAAGGGCTCCCGAGCCGTCGCCCCCTTCGAATCGTGCCGCTCACCTCCTGAGACCGACCCATGGACTTTCGCCTCCTCCTCGGATCGGCGGCCCTGGCCCTCGCCCTGACGGCATGCGCCACCATCCCCATCGCTGAGGAGGACCTTTACGACCCCCGCCGCTCCGTGAACCCGGAGGCCTTCAGCGCACCCGGGGTCTCCCTGTCGGAGATATCCGTCCCTTCGGCTGAGGAGGGCCTGGAGCTCTCCGCATGGTGGTTGGAGACGGAGGCCGCCCGGGCTACGATCCTTTTCTTCGGAGGACGGGACTTTCATCTGGTCCAGTCCGGGGGATATCTGGACCTGTTCGCCGATCTGGGCGTCAACGCCCTGCTCGTGGACTACCGGGGGTACGGGCGAAGCGACGGTGAGCCTTCCCTCCAAGCGGCTCTCGCGGACGCCGGGAGGCTCCACCGCTACCTGACGGAGGAGCGGGGGATCTCCCCCTGGGAGCTCATCGTCCACGGCCACTCCATCGGAAGCTTTCCCGCGTTGGCCGTGGCGGACATCCGTCCGGTCGGAGGCGTCGTGCTCGAAAACCCGGTCACCTCGGGGGACCACTGGAATCGGAGCCTCCTTCCCTGGTACGCCCGGATCTTCGTCCGTCCCCAGTTCCAGGGTGAGTTGGAGCACCGGGACAACCTCCGGTCCATCACCCACGTGAGGGAACCCCTCCTGGTCGTGGCGGGAGACCGGGACCGACTCGTTCCGGACCAGATGGCACGGGAGCTCCATCGGCACGCGGCCGGGGATTACACGGAGCTGGTCCTCGTAGAAGGGGGAGGCCACAACGACCTCCATCGCTTTTCGGCCTACAGGGAAGGGTACGAACGCCTCTTGGGGGCGGTGGCGGAGGCAGGGGCCGGCAGGAACGAACCTCCCTGAGGCCGGGCGAGCTCCACACGGGGCCGTGCTAGCCTCGCTCCGGCCGGGGGGTATCGGCCGACTCCCCCCCTCGCCCCTCTTCAGCCCACCCGAACCGCCTCCGAGCCCACCGGCTTCGACAGGACCACCTGGGCCTCGATGCAGAGGCCCGGCACCTTCCGTCCGAGCCAGCGGTTCAACCGCCACCACCAGCGGCGAAACTCCAAGAACCGCAGGGGCCCACCGGAGACGATACGAAAGCCTCGAACATCGACCACCCCCAGCCCATCCATCCGCTCCAAGTCCCGGAGGAGACTCGAGAGGGACCACTCGCGGACGTGTGACCGAGGGGGGCGGTTGAAAAGGCGTTCCCCCATTCGGACCGCCCAGGGACGGAGGTGGTGGAGGCCCAAGGGGAAGATAGGCACCCCCACGATAACCCGCCCCCCGGGTCTGAGCACCCTCTCCATGTCGTTCAGAAGCGGCTCCAGCTCATGAAGGTGCTCGAGGACCTGTTCGCAGACCACCACATCGTACTGCTGGGACGACAAGCCCTGGAGCCCGTCCTCCAGATCCAGCTTCACCAGACGCCACTCGGACCGGCGGTGCACCCCCTCCTCTCCGTGGGGAAAAAGGTCGACGCCCGTCCACCGGACCTCCGCCTCGTCGTCCAGGAGCGAATCCAGGTACCGCCGGATCCGCCCGTCGTTCACTCCGATGTCCAGGAGCTCGGCCGGACGCCCCTCGCTCCGATTGATCCGATGGATGTGTCCTGCGGCGGTGCGGGCCGCCTCCAGGTACCGGGCCTGCCTCAGCTCATAGGGAGCCCTTCGCCCCGATTCCACCCCGAACGCCACGTGCCCGTCCTCGTCCATGACTCCGGTCCTCCTCCGTGCCCGAAACCCCCGTTTCCCCGGCGCGCACCGGGAAGGTCCGGCACGGGAGCATCCCCGAATCGGAGAGTTCGTCCGTTCCTCAACCCCCGAAGGCGTCCACCCACCGTCTGATGTCGAACTGGCGCGTGTACTTGAGGACCACCGTGCGCTCCGGATCCTGGACCGCATCCCGGGGAAGGATGCCCGCGATTCCGTCCACCTCCATGAACTGCCGCTCGTTCAGGACCAGAAAGAGCCCTGTTCCCGCCGTGTCCAGCCACCCGAAGCGTAGCTGGCCCGTCCACATTCCGGTCTGATCGCTGTACTGGACCGAGCCCTGCACGGACATCCTGGGTGTGAAAGCGTAACGCCCCTGGATCTGGGTCAGGGTAGTGTTGAAGTCCCCTTCCGGAAGGCTGATCCGGTTGTGGTTCAGATCCACGCTCCCGCTGAAGGTGCCCCCGCGCCGGACGTTGAGCCCCCCGGAGAGCTGGACCCTGCTGCCGCTGAGGAAGCTGCCCACCGAGAACCGGTTGCTCACCGAGACCGGCGCGGCCCGGTTCGTATTCTGCGAGGACCAGAAGACCCAACCTGAATAGTTCCCCGGGGGGACCACGATGTCCGTGCCGGCGATCTGGAAGGGCACGTCCAAGCCCTCCATCTCCCAATCCAGCGCGGGCATGGTCAGGGCCCCGTTCTGGAACTCCACGTGCGTGTGCATGTGCACCCGCTCCGAGAGCTTGAAGCCGTCCAGGTCGTGGTGGACGGTGTAGCTCGTATGGGGCCGCAGCTCCCTGAGCCACTCGATTCCGGGGACGCGCTGATACCGCATGACCCGTGCGTGCTGGGCCGTGTATCCGTGAAGCGGGCGGAACCGGCTGACCCAGCCGCTTTCCGGATTGAAGTGGTCCCCGATGTGGTCGTAATAGGCCGACACCTGCCAGTTCTCGCTGCGGAACTCCCCCACGGCGGTCAGGAGCCGGTCGTTCCCATCCAGGTCCGGGGTGTCGGTCCTCCCCGCCAGAACATCGAAGGTCCACTGGTCCCCGATGCCCAGACGCCCGTCGGCGGCATAGAGGCGGTTCACGTCTCCTGGCCCCTCCCGGGAGGTCCGTTGGGAGAAGATGGCACCCACGCGCGAGCGGTTCGGGAGCTCCTGCAGCACCCGGCCCACGGTCCACCCCTTGGGGCCCTGGATCCCCTCGAGCCCTTCGGTCCGCATGTGGACGAAACCCACGTCCGTGGAGCCCACGCGCCCGGAGAGGCGGGCGCCCGCCTCGATGGGGATCTCCTCACCCGCCGCGATACCGATGCGACGGCTGTGGAAGAGCCGCACGGGACTCTGGGAGGCGCCGGGTCGAGGGGACTGCACGTCGAAGAGGTCGGCGTTCTCGAGAAAGAAGGGCCGGCGCTCGGGAAAGAAGAGGTTCGCCCGGGTCAGATCCACTTGCTGGTCGTCCACCTCCACCTGGGCGAAATCGGTGTTTACCGTAAGGTCCAGAGTGAGTCCCTGGGTGATCCCGAGCTTGGCGTCGGCACCCACCTCGAAGGGATACTCGGTTCCCGGATGGCCGGGAGCGTTCTGTTGGGCTGCGCTCAGAACGTAGGGCGTGATGGTGGCCACACGCTGAGGGGGAGGCTCGAGACCCTCCAGGATGCCCGCTTCGGTGAGACGGTAGAGGTTGTACTGGCGGGGCACCCGGGACCAGAAGGCCTCCTCATTTTTCCGGCCGATGTAGCGGGCTACGTTGAGGCCCCATGTCTGGGTGGGAGCTCCGCCGTAGCGAAGCGTTGAAAAGGGGACCCGCATCTCCACGTACCAACCGCCGTCGTCCCGGGAGGTGGCCACCTCCCAGCTCCCGTCCCAGTTCGTGTTGATGCTTCCGCCTCCACGGACCTGACCGTCGTATTCGATCCCTCCCGGGTTCGTGCCGAAGACGAAGGCATTCTGTTCGTCCCGGTACGTGTCCAGAACCACGAGGAAGGCGTCGGAATCGGACAGATCGGCGTTTCGACGTCGCTCCCCTACAATGATCCCCTCCGGGTTTTCGTCGAAAAGCCACGCCCCGATGTAGATGGCCTCGTCGTCGTGGAGGATCCGCACCTCGGTCCGTTCGGACACAGGGTTCCCCACCACGGGCTCGAACTGGACGAAGTCGGTGAGGGCGGGTGCCTCCTGCCACACCGGCTCGTCGAGCCGTCCATCGATGACCGGCGCAGCGTCGGGGGGGATGGTGGCCGCCGAACCCACCGGGCGGCTCAGGTCCGCCTCGTCCCCCGCCGTTTGGGCGGACAGGGGCTCCATCACCAAGGCCCCCACCATCACTCCGACGAACACCGTTCGAAGAAACACCATCCGTGAATGGCTCTCGATCATCCGAACACCTCGAAGCATGTGAGAAGCCCCACCGAGGGGCGGGACCGTTCGCCACCTCGACCCGAGCCCGGCCTCCGGTTCAACGCGCCCTCCGCCGAATACAACTTTCCTTTCAGGCGTAGCAGCTCCGCCCAAATGACTCATTCTACATCGAAGGCCCTCGGAAGCTCAAACCGTCATCCGGAGCCACCCCGGGAAAGGAGGGAACCGCTTCCCCCGCCAGCTCTGTCCGGTGCCCGCGGCGCGGCTCCGTCAACCGACTCCCGTACCGACGCGCAGGGTTTCGGCGCCGTGCCTTGTGGCCGGCCCACGGGAGTTCCACTATCCCTTTCTCGCCGGCCCCCCCATCCTGATTCCCGGGGGTGGGTCCGCCGGACCCGGATTTCCCACGGACCGCTGGAGGGTCACCGGATGGAGACTCCACGAATCCTCATTCTCGGCGCCGCCGGCCGCGACTTTCACACCTTCAATCTCCTCTACCGCGGAGATCCCAACGTCCGAGTGGTGGCGTTCACGGCCCAGCAGATTCCCCACATCGATGACCGCCGGTATCCTGCGGAGCTGGCCGGCGACGGCTACCCCGACGGCATCCCCATCCATCGGGAGGACGAGCTGGAGGAGCTGATCCGCCGGTTGGAGGTGGACCGATGCGTTCTGGCCTACTCCGATCTTTCTCACGAGGACGTCATGCACCTGGCCTCTCGGGCCAACGCCGCCGGCGCCGACTTTCAGTTGCCCGCACCGGGTCGGACCATGCTCTCGGCGGGGTGTCCGGTGGTGGCCGTGTGCGCATCCCGTACCGGGTCGGGCAAGAGTCAGACGAGTCGGGAGGTGGCCAGGATCCTCCGAAGGAAAGGGCATCGGGTCGGGATCCTTCGTCACCCCATGCCCTACGGCGACCTGGCGAGACAGCGGGTTCAGCGCTTCGCATCCGAGGACGACCTGGTGCGCCACGACGTGACCATCGAGGAGCGCGAGGAATACGAACCCCACATGGCCGAGGGAAGCGTGGTATACGCCGGTGTGGACTACCAGGAGATCCTCCGGGAGGCCGAGGCGGAAAGCGACGTCCTGATCTGGGACGGGGGGAACAACGACACCCCGTTCCTGCGACCGGACCTCCTCGTGACGGTGGTGGATCCCCACCGCCCGGGCCACGAACTCTCCTACCACCCCGGGGAAACGAACGTCCGCATGGCCCAGGTCGTGGTGGTGAACAAGGTCGAAACAGCCCGTCACGAGGATGTGCTCAAGGTGTTGGAAAACGTTCGCTCGGTGAATGCAGGTGCGGTGCTGGTGGAAGCCGCGTCGCCGGTGGCGCCCGACGACCCCGAGCTCCTCCGAGGTCGACGGGTCCTTTGCGTCGAGGACGGGCCCACGCTCACCCACGGGGAGATGGCGTATGGCGCCGGCCTTCTGGGCGCTCGCAAGTCCGGGGCCGCACAGGTGGTGGACCCTCGTCCCTACGCCACCGGAGAGCTGGAGGAGACGTATCGCAAGTATCCCCACATGGGTCCGGTCCTTCCGGCCATGGGATACGGAGCCCGGCAAATCAAGGACTTGGAGGACACGGTGGCGCGGGCCATCGCCGAAGGTGGGGTGGAGGCGGTGGCCATCGGCACCCCCATCGACCTGCAGCGTCTCATCCGAATACCCGTGCCATCCACCCGGGTCCGCTACGAGCTTCGCACCCTGGGGACGCCCGACCTGGAGACGGTACTGGAGGGGTTCGGAGAGGAGGACGGAGAAGCCGGAGGAGATTCGTGAGCCGGGTTCTGGTGACGGGAGCTAGCGCGGGCATAGGGAAAGCCTTCGCTCGAGCCCTGGCCCGAGAGGGCCGGGACCTTCTCCTGGTAGCCCGGCGGGAGGAGCGGCTGCGAACCTTGGCCGACGAGATCAGGAACGCTCACGGGGTGTGCGCCGAGATCACCACCGCCGATCTCTCGGGACCAGAGGGGGTGGACGAGGTGGTCCGCGGCGTCGAGGAGAGTGGCGGCAAGGTGGCGGGGCTGGTGAATAATGCAGGTTTCGGCCTGGCGGGCCCCTTCCACGAGCTTCCCCAGGACGAACAGCTCGACATGATCCAGGTGAACGTCAACTCCCTGGTGGCCCTCACCTGGCGGCTCGTCCCGAAGCTCCGCCGGGCCCAGGACCCCTTCGTGATCAACGTGGCGTCCACCGCTGCCTTCCAGGCGGGCCCGGGGATGGCGGTCTACTACGCCACCAAGGCCTTCGTTCTCTCCTTTTCCGAGGCACTTCACGAAGAGCTGAAGGATAAGGGGGTCGCCGTGAGCGCCCTGTGCCCGGGCCCCACCGAATCGGAGTTCGCCGCCGTGTCCGGGACCGAGAACACGAAGCTCTTCGAGGCGGGTACCATGTCCGCCGAGGCCGTGGTGCACCGATCGCTTTCCCGGAGACGTCGTGCAGTGGTGGTGCCCGGGGTCCGGAACCGCCTGCTCGCGCTGGGCTCCAAGTTCTCGCCTAGATCCCTGTCCCGGAAGGTGGCGGCCTGGCTCCAGAGCTGACGGACGGAGCCTGGACCGGAGCGCTCACCCCTCTGGCTCGGACTCACTCTCGGTGGCAGGAGGCGGATCGGCCTCCCCGTCCCCCACCTTCTGGCCCACACTGGTCAGGGCCGTCTCCATTCCAGCCGCGCCCTCGGGGAGCCAGTCCCTGAAGACCTCACCGTAGATGCTCCAGATCGTGACGAAGAGGGCGGCGACGATGGGGCCCACGATAAAGCCCACTACTCCGAAAAGGACGATCCCCCCCAGCGTGCTCAAGAGGATGAGGAGGTCGGACATGCGAGCGTCCCGCCCTACCAGGCGCGGCCTCAAGAAGTTGTCCAGGGTGCTCACCACCACGGCGGACCAGATCAGGAGACCTATAGCGGAAATGATCTGACCCACCAGGAAGAGGTACGCTACCGCCGGGACCCATACCAGGGCCGCCCCTACGGCCGGGATGATGGAGAGGACCACCATGATCGTTCCCCAGAACGCCGGTCCCGGAACCCCGGCGGCCCAGAAGGCGAGGCCCGCCGCCCCACCCTGGATTATCCCGATGAGGAGCGAGCCGCGAATGGTGGCTCGGGCCACGGAGACGAAACGTTCCAGGAGGCGGTCCTTGTCCCGGCCGTGAAGAGGGATGTAGTGGAGGAGTGTGGCCAGGATCCGGGGCCCGTCCTTCAGGAAGTAGAAGAGTGCGTAGAGGAGAATGAAGAGCTGGAGAACGAAGTTGGCCGTTTCCCGGCCCGCCGCCGCCAACACCCCCATCATGGCGGAACCCGTCTGCCCCGCCACCTCCCGTACCGCCTGGGCGAGCTGCTCCCTGTCCGGGACAAGCCCCTCGGCGAAGGGGACGTTCTCCAAAAAGGGGATCCCGTCCACCAAGGAACGGAGCTCGTCCAACCGATCCGCCTGTTCCTGGAACCAGGGCTCGGCGCCCTGAGCCACCTGCACTGCTTGGGCAGCCACCAGACCAAGGATTCCGGCCAGGGGGATCCCCACTCCCAGCAGGAGGATCAGTATGGTGGTCACGGAGGCGAGCCCGCTTCGCCCACCGAGTCGGTTCAGCACCCAACCGTACAGGGGATAGGCCAGCCCAGCGAAGACCGCCGCCAGGAGAACGGCCAGGATGAATCGGCGGATCACCAGCAGGAAGAGGATGGAGATCCCGATGGCCAGGAGCAGGAGGAAGGCCTTTCGAAACCGGAGGGCCCCGGCGGAATCCTCCCGAGGGCTCCCTCCCGTCATGGATGCGGGCCCGGTCCGTGGAGATCCACCGTCACTTCCTCACGTCCCGCAGAAGGTCCGGGTCACCCGCTCTTCCTGCCGGGGAGGACGGGCGTACGGCTCCCGGCCGGGCTGTTCCTCGAAGGGTCGGGAAAGAACTTCCAGGAGCTCCTCCATGGGACCGAAGTCCAACCGCTCCACCGCGGCGTCCACGGCCCACTGGGCCAGGTGGTTCCGAAGAACGTACGCCGGGTTCACGCTCCGCATGGCCGCCTTTCTCTCCCCTTCCTCCCGTCCTTCGGCCGCCAGGCGCTCTCGCCAAAGAACGGCCCACCCGTCGAAGGCCTCCGGGTCGTGGAAGAGCCGACGAACCGGACCGTCCTCCCGGGAATCGGTCGCGGAGAGATGAGAGAGTTCCCGGAACGTCCGCGTCATGTCCGCTCCCCCCTCCGCCATTCGGGCCAGGAGGTCCTGTGCCAGGTTCATGTGGTCATCCCGCACTTCCAGGAGCCCCACCTTCCGAAGGAGCCCTCGGCGGTATACCTCTTCGAGCCGCTCTTCGAACAGGCCCAGCGCCTGTCGCGCCCCCTCCACCGCCTCTTCCTCCTCCTCATGGATGAGGGGGAGGAGGGCCTCCGCCAGCCGGGCCAGATTCCACTGCGCGATGCGGGGCTGTTGTTCGTACGCGTAGCGGCCGTGCCGGTCTATGGACGAGTAGACCTCCCCGGGACGGTACGGATCCAGGAACCCGAAGGGCCCGTAGTCCAGGGTCTCCCCCACCACCGAAGTGTTGTCGGTGTTCATGACACCGTGGATGAACCCCACCAGGAGCCAGGACGCCACGAGCTCCGCCGTCCGCACCGCCACCTCCTCCAAGAGCTTCCGGTAGGGTTCCTCCGCCTCCACCAAGTGGGGATAATGGCGGTCCAGGACGTAGTCGGCCAGGCGACGGACGGACGCCACGTCACGTCTCCCGGCGAAGTACTCGAAGGTGCCCACGCGGACGTGGCTCGTGGCCACTCGAACGAGGATCCCCCCCGGCTCCCGCCGTTGCCGAGCCACCTCCTCCCCGGTGGACAGGGCGGCCAGGGCCCGGGTGGTCCGTATCCCCAGGGCGGCCATGGCCTCGCTGGCCAGGTACTCCCGGACCACCGGCCCGATGGAGGACCGTCCGTCACCCCGGCGGGAGAAGGGCGTAGGCCCAGCTCCCTTGAGCTGCAAGTCGCGCCGAACACCGCTCCGGTCCACCACCTCTCCCAGGAGGATCGCCCGCCCGTCACCCAGCTGTGGAACCCACGTTCCGAACTGGTGCCCTCCGTACGCCATGGCGACGGGATCGGCGTGGGCCGGAACGCGATTGCCGGCCAGGACCTGGATCCCTTCCGGGGACTCCAGGACCTCCGGGTGAAGCCCCAGCTCGTGGGAGAGCTCCCGGTTCAAACGGATCAACCGCGGAGCGGCCACCGGCGTGGGGGCCACCCGGGCGTGGAAGCTCTCAGGCAGATGGGCGTAGCTGTGCCCGAGGGGTAAGGCGTCTGGACCTGGCGTGGTCGGTCCACCAGACGGGTGCGCATGGGGGTCGGCCATGGAGGGGCTTCCGGAAACCAATGGGGCACGAGGTTCGATGTCGGCCGAGGCCGCGCCGCCGGGGCGGCCCGGCCATCCCGGCTCCAGGGGCTACCCCCCGGCCCCGGCGGCGGTTCGTGGATCCTTCCCGTCCCGCCCCCGCTGGCCTCTCCCCGGCGCGGGGTTCTAACTTCGGGAATGTGAAGCCGGCGGGGGCCCGGAGGGCCCCCAGGGCACATGGGATCACCGACGCGAGGGATCATGCCGAGTTCCCGACCTTCCCCTGAAGCTTCCTCGTTCCTGGCGGCGGCCCTGGAGCGGATCGACCAATCCAACGCCCGGGACCCCCGACTGGACGAAGCGGATGGAGAGGCCGTGCCGAAGGAGCTCCTCTACGGCCACCGAATGTCGGAAGCCCTGTCCCGCCTCGCACCCGACGCTTCGGAGGCCCTTCAGATCGCCGTCCGGGCCCAGCACATCCGCCGGTGGGAGATTCCTCGAACCGAGTTCCCCCTGGGACGGCAGGGCTACAAGCGGTGGCGAACCCGGCTCATGGAGCATCACGCCCGAGTCGCAGCCCAGATCCTGGAGGAGGTGGGATACGACTCCTCCACCATCGAGCGGGTGGGAAGCCTCCTGAGGAAGGAGGGGCTCAAGCGGGACCCGGAGACCCAGACCCTGGAGGACGTGGCGTGCCTCGTCTTCTTGGAGCATTATTTCGACGACTTCGCCCGGGACCACGACGACGAGAAGCTCGTATCCATCCTCCGAAAGACCTGGAGGAAGATGAGCGAGCCCGGCCGGGAGGCGGCCCGGGAGCTGGAGTTGAGCGAGCGAGCGCTCCGCCTCGTCCGGGAAGCCGTCGACCCCCAGTCGGGCTCATCGCCCCGGAGCGACCGAGGGTAGACGCGCCGGCCGAACCCCCGGGCCTGAACACGCTCCTGGCCGAGGCGGGTTTCTACCGGTCGGGAAACTCTTCCAGAGTGAAGCGCTGCACCCTTCGACCGTCGGCGGCCTCCCCCGTGTAGATGTTGCCGTGGGAGTCCACGGCCACGTTGTGGGGCCGGATGAACTGCCCGATCTGACGTCCTCCGCTCCCGATCTCCCCTACCACCTCCAAGTCGTCCCTTCGGAGGATCCAGAGCTTGTGGTTCGTACCGTCGGCCAGGTAGAGGAAGCGCTGTTCCGGATCGTGGGAGAGGCCCAAAGTGAAGGCGGTGCCCGACTGACGGGTCTCAGGGGCCACTTGGGCCTCCATGACGAACTCTCCGCTCTCCTCGAAGACCTGGATCCGGTTGTTCGGACGGTCCGTCACGTATATGCGCCCGTCCCGGGAGCCGACGAGGCCGTGCACCAGGCCGAACTGGGGAGGGGGTGGGCCGTCCCGGCTACCGAACTCGTATTCGTCGTCGGGCCGCTCCCCGTAGGCGCCCCAGTGGCGAAGGTACTCACCCGTCTCCGCGTCGAACACCACGACCCGCCGGTTCCGGTACCCATCCGCCACGAAGAGCTCGTTCGTCTCCGGGTTCACGTGAACCGCCGCGGGCCCTCCGAGTCGCTCCGGGTCGTTGCTCCCCCCGGAGCTCTCCGGGTCTCCGATCTTCAGAAGTAGCTCGCCGTCCCGAGTGAACTTCATGAGGTGATGGTGGCTGTAGCCCCCCACCCAGACGTGTCCCTCGTGATCCAGGTAGACCCCGTGCTCGCTGTCGGGCCAGACGAAGCCCTGTCCCGGACCACCCCACCCCTGGACCACGCGGCCCTCCGTGTCCAGCTCGATGACCGGGGGAGCGGGTACGCAGCACTGCGCCGTCGGGGGCTCGTCCGCCGCGCCCGTCTCCCGAGCGGAAAGGGTTTCGGGCTGATGGACCACCCAGACGTGGTCCCTGGAGTCCACCCATAGGCCAGTGACCGTGCCCAGGATCCAGTTGTTCGCCAGGCGCTCGGCGGGCCACGTGGGATCCACGCTGAAGACCGGGCCCTCGTCCGCGGAGGCTCCCGCGGCGGGAGCCTCCGCGCACCCCCAGGTGGAGAGGAGCACGGTGGCCAACGCCAGGGATGCCGAAAGGGGTCGGGATCGAACGGACATGGGTCTTCCTTCGTGAAGTGAGCTGATGCCGGGTCCGCCACGGCCATGGGTGCTCGGCCCCTATCAGTGGGCGCGCCGGAGCTGGGCAGGCCTTCCGGGGACCCACCGTTCCCATATTGGCTTCCCCTGGGCGGCGCCGAAAGAAGGAGGTCCTCGGACCGCGTCCCCCCGACCGACGACTACCGCACGGAAAGGTGACTTCGTCGAGGGGGACCTGCCCTACTCGTCCTCCTCCCCCTTCACGAGAGGTGGGTCTTCCGGGTCGGCCGGGTGGGGCCGGGAGAAGAAGCGGGCCTGGTAACGAGGAGGTGTGGGGGAGTCGGAGGCCAGACCCCCTTCGAACCCGTAGACCATGATGCCGAAGACAAGAGCCAGTGGGAGGGCCGCGGCGATGGCCACGGCCTGGAGAGCCGGGAGTCCGCCTGCGGCCAAAAGGGCTCCGCCGATGGCCCCGATCCCCAGCCCCCAGAGGAGGCGGTGCCGGCGAAGGGGATGGGTTTCTCCTCCCGCCAGGAGCTGGTTCACCACGAAGGTGGCGGAAGCCATGGAGGTGAGGAAGTACGTGCCTATGAGGACGACGACCAGGCCCAGGGCGCCGGGCAGGAGCCAGCCTGGAAGGGGAAGTAGCTGAAGGGTCCGGAAGAGAGCCACCGCTTCGTGCTCCGCCACAGCGTCCACAAGGACCCCGGGATCGGCCAGCTCCAAGTTCAAAGCCGTGGCCCCGAAGATCGTGAGCCACACCAACGTCAGAATGGTGGGAACCACCAGGACGCCCAGGACGAACTCGCCGATGGTGCGCCCATACGAGATCCGGGCGATGAAGATCCCCACGAACGGGGCCCAGGAGATCCACCATCCCCAGTAGAAGAGGGTCCAGGTCCGATGCCAGCCACCCTCCTCGATGGGCGTCACCCACAGGGACTGGACCACGATGTTCTGCAAGTACTCCCCGACCCCGTGAACCCCCAGGTTGATCAGGAACAGAGTGGGCCCGGCGAACAAAAGAAGGCCGGCCAGGACCAGAGTGAGGGCCAGGTTTACGTTCGAAAGGTTTTCGATGCCCCTCCGCAGTCCGGCCATGAGGGTCGCCGTCCCCAGAACGGTGATGACGGCCACCACCGTCAGTTCCGATGCCAGACCGACCTCCACGCCTACGAGCTCGTTGAGCCCCACCACGATCTGCTGCGCTCCCAGCCCCAAGGAGGTGGCCACCCCGGCCACGGTTCCGAAGACCGCGAAGACGTCCACCGCGTGACCCAGGGGGCCGTAGATGCGCTCCCGGAGGACCGGATAGAGGGTCGAGCGGAGAGTCATGGGGAGGCCGTGCCGGAAGCTGAAATAGCCCAGCGTAAGCCCCATGAGGGCGAACACACCCCATGCGTGAAGCCCCCAATGGAAGAAGGTGAGCCGGAGGGCCGCGTGGGCCCGCCGGCTCACCGGGTCGTCATCGTCGACGAAAGGGTTCCAGGCGAAATGCTCGATGGGCTCGGCTATGGACCAGAAGATGAGCCCGATGCCCATCCCGGCGGAGAAGAGCATGGCGAACCAGGAGACCGCGTTGAATTCCGGCCTGGAGTGGTCCGCCCCCAGCCGAACGTGGCGGAACCGCCCCATCCCCAGCCGAAGGAGGTAGATAAGGATTCCGGTCGTGAGGAGGACGTAGACCCATCCGAACGCCACCTCGATCCGCTCCCGAATCCCCACGAAGAGCTCCCCGGCGATCTCCGGACGGGCGGAGACGAAAGCCACGAATACGCCCAGAATCCCGATGGAGGGCCACGCCACCGCCGGGATCTGCCGACGCTTCGGGGTGGTGGAGGGAGTCACGGGTCGCTGGAAAAGGAGGAGTCTAGGGCTGAACGAATCCGCCCAAGGAGGCAACCAATCCGGCCCAGGTGATCTGGGCCCCCACCCGCCAGACCCTGAAGGTGACGGTGACCTCCGCTCCCGGAATCGCAGGCCATCGGCCGGCCAATTCGTGGAGGCGCTCGTCGTAGCCTCGGACGATTCCCGCCCGATACCCCAAGGACACGGCGGCGTCGCTCCCCTCCACCTTCACCACACTCCGAGCCAGACCGAGGGTCCAG
>SKSR01000239.1 GCA_007122885.1 Gemmatimonadota bacterium | reverse complement strand
GTCCAGATCCGGGTACTGCTCCCGCTGGTTCTCCCAGCGGTTCCGGTTCATCTGGGCCCACCCCTCTCGCATCTCCGTGGGCACGTACTGCATCTCGGGCAGAGCCAGGACCGAGTCCACATCCACCGGGTCGAAGAAGTTCTCCCATAGGTACATGGTGGGCACCACCCAGGCGCCTGTCTCCGTTGTGAGCTCGGCCAGCTCGTGGACCTTTTCCGGGTCCGTGGCCAGGAAGCGCTCCAGGGGATCGGCCTCCTCGGGCAGGTCGTCGGCCCGGGTGCCGTCCAAGTAGCCGTCCAGATGGTCCACCGTGGAGATCCCCGTCTCCAGGGCGTGCCGGATACCCACGGCGGAGGGCACGTGACCGGCGAAGGTGATCCCCACCTCCTGGGCCACCTCCACCATGTGGTCCCATACCGCCCGCTCCACACCCGGATGGATCTTGAGGAAGTCGTAACCGTCCTCGGCGTACTCTCGGACGAGCCGCTCGGCGTCCTCGGGCGTGGGGGCCGTGTTGCCGTTGATGGAGGGAGCTCCCACCACGAAGCTGGGACCCAGGACCTCCCCGTCCACGATGGCGTCCCGGAGCTCGAGCTGGTGAGGCGCGCCGAGCATGCCCCGGATCGTGGTGATCCCGTTGGAGAGGAAGAGGAAGAGGATGTCGGCGTGCTCCTCATCGGGTGTGTCCGGGTCCGGCGAGACGTGGGCGTGCATCTCGGCCAGCCCCGGGATCAGGTACCGGCCGTTCCCCTCCACCACTTGGGCGTCCTCAGGGGCCTCCACCTGGTCGGCCGGGCCCATCTCCACGATCCTGCCATCCTGGACCACCACCGTGTGGTCCTCCAGAACGCCGTCCCGGTCCAGAGGGATCACGTGCACGCCGGTGAATGCGTAGACCCCTTCGGCGGCTCCCTCCACGGGCTCCAGGGTGGCGGGATCCACCGCTTCCACCTCGGCTTCCGGCGCCAGCTCCTCTTCGAGCTCCTCCGGGGGTTCGCACCCCCCGAGGGCCGCGGCCAGAGCCAGGACGGTGACGAGGGAAGCAAGGGGAAGACGTGAGGTTCGTCGACGAGCGGCCATGGCTTCCTCCGGTGGTTTCCGGCAGTGAAGTGGGGAAGGGTGACGGTAGATCCTCTTACGACAGATTAGGTTCTACCTTCCGGGGGAGAAAGGGTGTTGCGAAAGGGGATTTTGCGCCGAGCGAGCCGGAGCGTACCTTATGACCATGGACTCCGAAACCCCATCCCATTGGGAGCAGGAGGAGCCCGGCGCGGCTCTGGTCCGATCCATCCGCTCCCTTTTCTCCGAGGACCAACCGGCCTCTGGGTCCGAGGTCGCCGGGTCCGGCGACCTCGAGCCCGATGTTTTGGAGGTGGACGCCCCTCCGCCGGCCGAAGCCCCTGCCGAAAGCCCCCCACCTGCGGAGTCCGATTCGTTCCGGGATCTGGCGGAGCGCTTTCTCTCCGCGTCGGCCCCTGAGCGGGCCGAGTTGGAGAACCGGGTCCGGGCCCGGGGGTGGTCTTTCGAAGAGGAACAGGACCTGGAGGCACTGGTCGACGGGGTCGTGGTGCTGGCCCGGGACGGGGACCCGGCCGCATTGGAATTGGCCCGGGAGTTCACCACTCCGGCGGCGGCCGGAGCCCTGGCCGGCCGTATCGGACGTGAGCGGGACCCGGACGTTCGCGATGACCTCTGCGGGGCGGCGGCTCGACTTGCGGACCTCATGGCTCCCGCCCTGGCCGAAGCTCTGGAGGAGGCTTCGGACCGGGGGGCTCGCAGGGTCCTCATGGAGGCCCTGGGGGAGCTGGACGGGCACGGCCGCGCTCAAGCCGAACGGATGTTGGACGATCCCCGATGGTTCGTGGCACGGAACGGGGCCGCCCTTCTGGCCCGATTCGGCGGGGAGGAGGCGGTGGCTCAGCTCACCGGCGCCCTGGGCCACGACGATCCTCGGGTCCGGAGGGAGGCCGTGCTCGCTCTGGCACGGATCGAGGGCGAGGACGCCGAGATGCTCCTCATGGGCATGCTGGAGGACTCGGATCTGCAGGTCCGGACCGCGGCGGTCCGGGGCCTGGGTGTCCTGAAGGCGGAGCGGGCGGTCCGCCCTCTCCTGGAGCTCCTGGAGGAGGCGGAGGACGAGGACCTCCTGGTGGAGGTGATTCGGGCGCTGGGGGCCCTGGGCGACCCGGGAGTGGTCCCGGCCTTAGAGAAGCGGGCCCGGGGCACGCTGTTCTCCAGGTCCGCCACTCCCGTCCGGGTGGCGGCGTACCGGGCGCTGGCCAACGTGGGAACGCCCCACGCCGTGGAGGTGGTCCGGGAGGGTCGGGACGACCGGAACGAGGAGGTCCGGGAGACGGCCCGGTCCCTCGTCTCCGCCGATGCCCCTGCAGGCGAAGCCGAAGAATAGGTCCCGTGAGGTCAGGGAGGGGCCGCGCCGGTCGGAGCCGGACCCGCCGGCCTGACCAGGGCCACCCGGCAGGAATAGATCCCACCTGGTCAGGTCACTTCGAGCACTCCCTTGAGCGCCCAGGCGAAGCGGACCCCCTCCCGGAGCCCCCGGGCCCGGGATCCCGCCGGAGCCCCACCCGAGTGGGCGAAGAGCCCCGTGACGGTGGTCCTGGCCAGGAGTGAATCCGGGAGGACCTTTCGCAGGTGGAGGGTCTCGGAGAAGGGGATGAGCCGGTCGCTTCGGGCGTGGAGGAGATGGACCCGGTTCCGGAGCCCTTTGAGACGCGGGACGGGGTCCAGGAGGGGAAATGCCCGGACGGCGGCCGGCGCCAGCGCCTGTATCACTTCCTCCGCCCGTTCCGGGTCCGCCTCGTCGGCGCTGGGAGGGGCGAATAGGTCGAAGAGCTCTCGGCGGGCCGGCGCCCCCTCCCGCCGGAGGGACTCCTTCAGGGGATCATGCCGCCGGTCCCAGGCGGGGATCTGGAGCTCTCCGGCCTGTCGGGCCAGAGCCTGGAGGCCCCGAGCCACGTCCTCCGCGTCCCGGAATGCCTCGGAGTGGGGGATGAGATTGGCGCCCACGATCCACCGGCCGTAGGGGTCCGGCCGGAGGCGGTACGTGCGGCCGTCCCAGGTGTGGACCCCGGTGAACTGGAAGCGGAGGGTCCGGACCAGATCCGCGTATCCTCCCCACGAGACGGCTCCGGCGATTGCCTGCCCGAGCTCCCCGTCGTCGGCGAGGGCCGCCAGGCCCTGGGGGCCGCCGAAGGAGAAGCCCATGAGCCCCACCCGCTCCGGGGCCGGCTTCACCTGGCTTTGGAACGCGTCCAGGCCCGCCCGGATGGCCGGTCCCGTCCGTTCCGGAGCCAGCTTCAGCTGCCGCCAATCCGGGATCTCGGGAATGGCCACCGCGGCGCCCGTGGCGGCCACCGACCGGGCGAACCGGACCAGGCTCCCATGGGCCGGGCCGGGGCGGGTGAGCCCGTGGAGGACCACCCAGCCTCTTCCCTCTCCCTCCCGGAGTGCTCCCGGTGGTAGGTAGAGGTGACAGGCCACCGGCCCCCGATCCCCGTCCACCACCACCTCCCGCCGCCGGACGGCGCACGGCTTCCGTCCCCACGACCTCCCGAAGCGGACCACCCGGACGATTCCCTTCATGGAAGGGAAGATACCCGTCCGGGTCCTGAGGCGGCCAGCGGTGATGGGCCGCTTCGGCGGGGACCCCTTCCTAGGAGGGGGGTGAGTCGGTATCTATAGGGGCCCATGGATCAGGACCGAACGCCCTATCTCGGCGCCGCCCTGGCGTCGTTGGCCGTCTTCTTCATATACGTGCTCACCCTGGCGCCCACCGCGGCGTTCTGGGACGCGAGCGAGTATATCGCCACGGCTCACATCCTGGGGATCCCCCATCCCCCCGGGAACCCCCTCTTCGTGGCTCTCGGCCGGGTCTGGATCCTTCTCCTGAGCCCCATCGACTTCCTCATGAACCTGGAGTCGAGCGTGGCGGTCCGGGTGAACCTCTTCGCAGCCGCCACCTCGGCACTGGCCGGAGGGTTCTTCTTCCTCTTCGTGCACCGGATCGCGAAGGGACTGGATCGGGGCCCCATCTTCCCGTGGGTGGCCGCCGGGGCCGCCGTCCTCGTAGGCGGGACGGCCTTCACCGTCTGGTACCAGTCCAATGTGAACGAGAAGGTCTACACGCTGGCGGTCCTGGTCATCGCCGCCGTGAGCTGGCTCGCCGTTCGGTGGAGGGACCGGAAGGACGAGCCTGGAAGCGTCCGGTACCTGGTCCTGGCCGTCTACCTCATGATCCTGGGCTCGACGAACCACCTGATGGCCCTTCTCCCGGCGCCGGCCCTGGGCCTCTACGTGCTCATGGTCCAGCCCCGGGTCCTCCTCCGGCGGGACCTCCTGACCCGAGGGGCCCTGGCCGTAGTGGTGGGCCTCTCGTTCAACTTCTTCCTCCCGATCCGGGCCGACCAGAACCCCATCATCAACGAGGGGCACCCGGCGTGCGAGAGCATGGTGGAGGCCGCGGTGGCCGTCTACTCCCTGGGGCGGGCCGGATGCGACGAGCTGGCGGACAACCTGACCCGCGAGCAGTACGGCAAGCCTTCCGTCTTCACCGATCCCACCTCCCCCGACCCCATGAACCCGGAGCCCCGGGGTCTGGGGCTCATGGGCCATCAGCTTCTGAACTACTTCCAGTACTTCGACTGGCAGTGGGCTCGGGGGTTGGACGCTGCGGACCTCCCGGGAAGCCGGAGGCTTCCGGTGACCCTCCTCTTCCTGGGTCTGGGTCTGGTGGGGCTCCGGGCCGTGTACGTGTCGGATCGAGATACGTTCTGGTACGCCCTGGCCCTGGCCGGGACCCTCACCGTAGGGCTCGTCTTCTACCTGAACTTCCGCTACGGGTGGTCCCTGGCCGGTGAGGAGATCCCCCGGCAGATGCGGGAGGTTCGGGAGCGAGACTACTTTTTCATCGCCGGGTTCATGTTCTGGGGCGTGCTGGCGGGAACCGGGCTGGCCTACGTCTGGGATGAGGCGGCGAACCGTATTCAGGACGCCCGGGCCCGGCTCTACGCGGCCCCCATCCTGGCCGTGGCCTTCATCCCCCTCGTGTTCAACTGGGGGTGGGCGGACCGGAGCTACGACTACGCGGCCCGGGACTGGGCGTACAACCTCCTCCAGAGCACGGCCCCCTACTCGGTCCTCTTTACCAATGGGGACAACGACACCTTCCCGCTCTGGTACCTGCAGGAGGTCGAGGGCATCCGGCAGGACGTAACCGTGGTGGTGGTCCAGTATCTCTTCACCGACTGGTACCCGAAGCAGATCCAGTACCACACCTCTCCGGAGCGCCAGCGGCCCTTCCGGGAGGAGCGGGACACGGGCCTCCATCCGGTGCCGGGTCAGCCCCCGTCCAGTCCGGTCATCGGTTTGAGCCACGACGACATGGACGCCATCGTGGGGGGCACCCTGCAGCAGGAGTCCGTCTTCGACCTGGGGGAGCTGGCCCTCCAGTTTCAGGCGGGGACCTTCCTGAGTCGGGGCGACCGAATGGCCCTGGCCATGATCCGGGACAGCCTGGGGGAACGGCCGATCTACTTCGCCAGCACCGGAGGGCTCCCTGAGTCCCTGGGCCTCACGGACCATGTGATCCGGGAGGGGATCGCCGCCCGGCTGGAGACGGGGGATCCGGAACAGGAGGGAGTGGTCCGCCTCCCACAGGAGCTCGGCGGCGAGTGGCTCGACTTCGAGCGGTCCCGGACTCTGGCCGAGGAGGTGTTCACCTATCGCGCCCTGGCCGACCGGGACATCTGGGCCGACCGGCCGACCCTGAACATCCCGTGGCACTTCTACTTCCTCCACCTGCAACTTGCCGAAGCCGCCGGCCGGATGGGTGTGGAGGAGGAGGCGGTGAACCGGTTCGTGGGCTCCGCCGAGTCGTTCCTGGTGACGGCACGGGGAGGGCGCCTGGCCCCGCAGGCGAACCCTTGAGGAACGACCCGCTCGATTTTTCCTTGCGAAGACGGAATGGCGGGGAAACATTTGTAGTCGCCGGTCGTGGAGACCGGCCCGGGGTGCCCGGGATCCGTCCCGATACGAGGATTGTGCCCGACGGGGGTGCCCACTATATTGCTCGCTGACTTTCGGCATCTGGCCTCGTTTTTTGCGCGGACAGGATCGCCTCGGAGGTCAAACCGGAAGGGAGCGAAGTCGTTCGACCCGGGCCCGGGGGGAGTGCACGCTGGAGCGCTCTCGGACCCGACGGAGCGGGTTGCCGCGGGAGTGTCCGCTGGCGGCTGAGTCTTCGGAAGCGCGGTCCCGGAGGTCGGTGAACCGTCGTTCCGGCTGGTGTGACATCCTCAGTTCATGTACGTAAGGAGGCTCCATGAAAGTGAAGCACGGATTGGCTCTCCTCGCCGTCTTGGCGTTCTTCGCCGCGGAGGGGATCGAGGCGCAAAACGCAGGTGCCGTCGAGGTCGGGGCCACCGGCCGGTTCACCATCTTCGACGACGACCTGACCGCCGGTTCGGCGGCCACCGTGGACAACGCCCTCGGGGTCGGGGCACGGGCGGGGTTCTTCATTTGGCAGAACCTGGCCGTCGAAGGGGAGTGGAGCTACGCCGAGCCGGGCACGGATGATCCGGTCCGCATCGATCGGGGATCGGACTTCATCTCCCACGAGCAGATCTCCGGCCGGCTCGTCTACAACGCGCCCCTGTCGCCGCAGTTGGCCCTGCTGGTGGGCGGCGGGTACACCTACGACAACTACACTCGGATCCGGGGTGTCGCACCCCGGGGGGGCGGGCCTGCCGGCCTCCTGGGTCTGCGCTACAACATCACCCCCCGGTTCAGCGGCCGCGTCGAGGCGACGGGCCACTTCGTGACCGAGGATCAGGACCGGTTCCCCACGGGTCGTGAGAGCCAGTTCAACTTCGGCCTCCAGGCCGGGTTGAGCGCCATGTTCCGCCACGAGGTGGAGACGATCGTGGAGGAGACCCCCGCGCCGCCGCCGGACACGGTGGTGGTGGAGCGGGAGGTGGAGCCCGAGCTGCCCACGGGGGAGCCGGCGAACATCTGCCTGGCCACAGGTGAGAACGTCGAGATTCTCATCACGCCGCAGGGCGACACCCTGGTCGGGCCCCAGAGGGTCCGGACCCAGGACCTGGGCCCGGGCGTGGCCTTCCAGGGCAACTACGCCGAGGGGCTCGACTGGTTCGACACGGACGAGGCCATCGACTTCGACGAGCACGAGTACGTGAAGTTCGGAGGCGAGGTGAGCCTGGACTGCAACGACATCATGCAGGTGGGCGAGTACAGGGGCGTGCCCCTCTTCGCCGAGGTGGGCGCTGAGCGGCCCTACGAGACGATCTACGTTCCCGTGAGGCCCGGCGTCTGGCAGGCGTACGAGACCACGCCCGAAGTCCGCGGTTGATGGACTGAGGAAGAAGGGCCGCTTTGCGGTGCGGTGACGCGAGGCGCCCGTCCCGGAGGGTTTCGGGGCGGGCGCCTTCGCGTTGCGGGACCGGGGGTTGCGTTGGAGGACCCCCGGCACGGATCCTCGAAAATCTGATGCGAGATCCTGAGAGATCCGGCGATTTCCGTCTGCAGGGGGAGATCGCGATAGTCCAAACGGCGCGCCACGAAAGGACTTGGCCGTCGCACGGTTCCTGGCACCTGCCTTGCAGAAGGCATGGAACCGATGTTCGCGGGTTCCTGGTCGCGAGGACGCCGGCCGGGCCCGAGCAACAGAACAGGTTCCGCAGTGGACCTGCCATTCACACGGCGCGACGAACGCGCCAAAACACAAACCAGGGGGAGTGAATGAACAAGCTCACTCGAACTGCTCTGTTCGCCGGCCTACTGGCGTTCGGGGTGGCAGCCTGCGGAGACGACGTAACCGTCGTCGACCCGCCGGCACCAGCGCTCTCCGTCTCGCTCACGCCTTCCACGATTTCGGTGGAAGAGGGCGGGTCGGTGAACCTGGGCGTTAACGTCTCCGGAGGTGATCAGGACGTTTCGCCCAGCTGGACGTGCTCGTCCAGCGACTCCGGCGTCGCCACGGCTTCCGAGTCCGACTCGGGCTGTCAGGTGCAGGGAGTCTCCCGGGGTACCGTCACGGTGACCGCCACCGTGACCCGGGGCGACCAGACCACCAGCGCCTCTTCCGAGGTCCGCGTGTTCCGTGACG
>SKSR01000055.1 GCA_007122885.1 Gemmatimonadota bacterium | reverse complement strand
CTCCTCGCCACGACTTCTGGAGCCTGGGCCTGGGGGATCCGGTGCCCGTGAGCGCCGCGTCCGGGAAAGGGTCAGGTGAGGTGCTCGACCGGCTCGTTGAGCTCCTTCCCGGTGACGACCCCCAGGAGGACGAGGCGCCGGGGGACCTCCGCATCGCCGTGGTGGGAAAGCCCAACGTGGGGAAGTCCAGCTTCGTGAACCGGCTCTTCGACGAGGAGCGAATGGTGGTGACGGACCAGCCCGGCACCACCCGCGATCCGGTGGACTCCACGCTCCGCTACCACGGCAGGAGTCTGGTCTTCGTGGACACGGCCGGCCTCCGCCGCCAGTCCCGGATCAAGGACTCCCTGGAGTACTACAGCGCCCTGCGCACGGCCCGGGTGGTGCGGGAAGCGGACGTGTGTCTCGTCCTGGTGGACGGCTCGGACGGGGTCCATCAGCAGGACGTCCGGATCGTGGAGAGCGCGTGGGAGGCGGGGTGCGGCGTCATCCTGGGTGTGAACAAGTGGGACCTGGTGAAGAAGGACGAGAGCACCGCTCCCCGCTTCCAGCGAGCGCTGCAGCAGCGGGTCCCCCCTTTGATCTGGGTCCCTTTCCTCTTCCTCTCCGCCGCCACGGGTCAGAGGGTTCGCAAGGTCCTGGATCTGATCCTGGACGTGGAGAGGGAACGTGAGCGGCGGATCCCCACGGCGGAAGTGAACGAGGTGCTGCAGAAGGTCGCTAGCCGCCAGCCTCCGCCCCACTCCCGGGGCCGGCCGGTGAAGATCCGCTACGGGACCCAAGTGGAGGTGGCGCCGCCCACCTTCGCCCTCTTCTCCAACCTTCCGGGAGAGGTGCCGGACCACTACATCCGCTACCTCCACAACTCTTTCCGGGAGGCGTGGGGGTTCATGGGCTCCCCCATCCGGATTCACATTCGCGACGCGCAAAAGGGCCGCCGACGGGAGGGGACATGAGTCCCGCGCTCCTGATCCTGGCGGGCTACCTCGTAGGCTCCGTTCCGACGAGTCACTGGGTGGGGCGCTGGGTGTATGGAGTCGAGCTTCGGGAGAAGGGAAGCGGGAACCTGGGGGCCACGAATACCTTCCGGGTCCTGGGACCGAAGGCGGCCGTCCCCGTCCTGTGCGTGGATGTGGCGAAGGGTTGGCTCCCCGCGGCCCTTTTCCCGGCATGGGACGGGTCCCCCGGGGCCGAATGGGCCGTTGCCTACGGTGCGGCGGCCATCCTGGGCCACGCCTTCTCCTTCTGGGTCGGGTTCAAGGGAGGCAAAGGGGTGGCCACCGGGGCCGGCGTTTTCCTGGCGCTGGCGCCCTGGGCCCTTCTCCTCTCCTTCTTGCTGTGGGTGGGAGGAGTGCTCGCCACCCGCACCGTCTCCGTGGGCTCCCTCCTGGCCGCCGTCACCCTGCCGGTGTGGGTGGTCGTCGCGCCGGGGGGCGACGAGCCGGGGACCGTGGCCTTCGCGCTCTGCCTCTCTCTCTTCGTGGTGTGGGCCCACCGGAAGAACGTGCATCGCCTCATCAGGGGTGAGGAGCCCCGGTTCGGGGTCTCCACCGGGAAGGTGGAGTCCGTCTGATGTCTTCCAGCCCCAAGGCGGCGGCGACGGAAGTCGGGGTGGTGGGGGCCGGAAGCTGGGGCACGACCCTGGCCCTTCTCCTCCACGAGAAGGGGCACCGCGTGCGCGTATGGTCCCACGACGAGGGGGTAGTGGAGGAGGTCCGACGCCACGGCGAGAATCGCTCGTACCTCCCCGGAGTGCCGGTCCCGGAGGAGCTGCCCGTGAGCTCCGATCTTCCGTCGGTGGTCGGTCCTGCGGAGGTGGTCCTATCCGTGAGCCCATCCCAGTTCGTGGCCCAGGTCATGGAGGGGGCGCGGGGTCACTTCCGCGAGGACGTGCAGGTGGTGAGCGCCTCCAAGGGCATCGAGGTTCGTACGCTCCGCCGCATGGACCAGGTCTTCGAAGAGTTCCTCACCAACGAGCAGCAGGAACGATTCACCGTCCTCTCGGGTCCGAGCTTCGCCGGCGAGGTGGCGCGGAAGCACCCGACCGCGGTAGCCGTGGCGAGCCGGTCTCCCGAGGCCCAGGCGGCGGCCCAACGCCTCTTCCAGACCGAAGAGTTTCGGGTGTATACGAACGATGACGTGTTGGGGGTCGAGCTGGGAGGAGCCCTCAAGAACGTCATCGCCCTGGCGGCGGGGGTGGCGAGCGGACTGGGCTTCGGGCACAATACGCTGGCCGCCCTCATCACCCGGGGCCTGGCGGAGATCACCCGTCTGGGAGTGGTCATGGGGGCCCGGGCCGAGACGTTCGCAGGTCTGGCTGGGATGGGTGACCTGCTGTTGACCTGTACCGGCGCGGAGAGCCGAAATCGGACCGTGGGGTACCGGTTGGGGCGGGGCGAGTCCCTGGAGGCCATTCTGGGTGACATGAAAGCAGTGGCGGAGGGCGTTCGGACCGCCCCCGCCGTTCGGGAGCTGGCCGTTCGCCACGGAGTGGAAATGCCCATCTCGTTCGAAGTCTACGCCATCCTCGAGAAGGGGCGTGACCCCCGGGAAGCGGTGAAGAACCTCATGCTCCGCGAGCCCAAGGCGGAACACTGAGCCCTCCCGCCCGTCCGGAAGCCGCGGCCGAGGGGAGGCTGCCATGAAGGAAAGGATCGCAAGGAAGGCGTACTACTCCATCGGCGAGGTGTGCGAGCTCACCGGGCTCAAGCCCCACGTGCTGCGGTACTGGGAGACCCAGTTCGATGTCCTCAACCCCACGAAGAACCGGGCCGGAAACCGGGTCTATAGGCCCAAGGACGTGGAGTTGGTCCTGTGGGTCCGTCACCTGCTGTACGACGAGAAGTACACCATCGAGGGAGCCCGGCAGAGGTTGAGGGGCGTTCGGGGACAAGAGGCCGAAGACGAGGAGCGGGAACGGGTTTTGACCTCCGCCTTCCTGCAGGACATGAAGGACGAACTGGAAGAGCTGAGACGGCTCCTGACGCCCCCTTCACCGTGAGCAATACGAACGAGCGCTGATGCAGATACTGTGCACCAACGATGACGGCTACCTGGCCAACGGCCTCCAGGTCCTCCGGCGAGCGGCCGGCGACCTGGGCCGGACCGCCGTTGTGGCCCCGGACCGGGAGCAGAGCGCCACGAGCAACTCCCTGACGTTGCACCACCCTCTCAGGAGCCGGCGGGCCGGGGACGGGGCCCACGTGGTGGATGGGACCCCCACGGACTGCGTGATCCTGGCGGTGAATGCCCTCCTGGACGAGCGTCCCGATTTCTGCTTCTCCGGCGTGAACCACGGACCCAACCTGGGCGAGGATGTGCTCTACTCCGGGACCGTGGCGGCGGCCATGGAGGCCACGGTGCTGGGGATCCCGGCCGTGGCGCTTTCGTATACGGGGCGAGACTACGAGGCCATCGACGGGTGGGAAGGCCCCCTCCGGAGCTTCCTGGCGTCGGTGGTGGGACGGGAGAGTTTCCCCCCGCACACCCTGCTCAACGTGAACCTGCCTCCCGTTCCCGCGGAAGAGGTGAAAGGAGTCCGGGTTACCACCCTCGGTCAGCGCCGATACTCCGACTCACTTACCCGGGCGGAGGATCCCAGCGGACGGGAGTACTTCTGGATCGGAGGAGGCAACCCCAGTTGGGTCGGGGACGAAAACTCGGATTTCCGGGCCATCCACGAAGGGTTCATCTCGGTGACTCCGCTCAAACTCGACCTGACGAATTATTCCCTCATCGAGGAGATCCGGGAGTGGGAGCTGGACCTCTAGACGATCCCCGTTATGTGGGTTATCGGCGCCGACTCATCGAGGAGATCCGGGGAAAGGGCATCGAGGATCTGGAAGTCCTCCAGCTCTTCGACCGGGTGCCCCGGCACCTCTTTCTGCCCGAGGGGGTCCGTCTGCGGGCCTATGAAGATTCTCCGGTGCACATCGGGTACGGCCAGACTGCGTCCCAGCCCTCCCTCCAGGCCTTTTTCCTCTCCGTCCTTCATGCCCAAGCGGACGAGCGGGTCCTGGAGATCGGGACGGGAAGCGGCTACCTGACCGCGCTCCTGGCCCACTCGGCGGACCGAGTCTACTCGGTGGAGCGGGTCCGGGAGCTTTCCATCCGGGCCCGGAAGTCCCTGGACGAGCTCGGCCTGGCCAACGTGGCCCTCCTGGTGGGAGACGGCACCATCGGATGGCGTAAATACGCGCCATACCAGGTGATCGTGGTCTCGGCCGCCTCTCCCAGCGTTCCGGGGGCGCTGGTGGACCAACTTGCCGATCCCGGCCGGATGCTCCTCCCGGTGGGCGACCGGGATCACCAGGATCTTACCCTGGTCCGGAAATCCGGAGGCCAGGTCTCGGAGGAAGCGGTCCGAGACGGCTGCACCTTCGTCCCCCTCTTGGGGAGCTTCGGCTGGGACGAAGAGGGCGCCCGGTGACTTCGCCGTCGTCGGCCACCGGCAAGGTCGCGGGAGGGAGTCGCGGCCGGGTGGGCCCGGTTCGGCGGCTCTACGACTGGGTGCTGGGTTGGGCCTATACCCCGTACGCCCTCTGGGCCCTGGTCATCATCACCCTGGCCGAGGCGTCCTTCTTCCCGATCCCTCCGGACCCCCTTCTTCTCGCCCTGTGCCTGGGCTCTCCGGTCCGCTCCCTTCGGTTCGCCGCCTGGGCCACCGGTGCTTCGGTGGTGGGTGGGATCCTCGGGTACGCCATCGGGGCCGGTGCGTGGCACTTGGCCGGGGACTTCTTCTTCACCTACGTGCCCGGGGTGACCCCCGAAGCCTTTGAGCAGGTTCGGAGCCTATACGACCGGTACGATTTCTGGGCTGTCTTCCTGGCCGGCCTCACCCCACTCCCCTACAAGGTCTTCACCCTGGCCTCCGGGGTGTTCGGGATCAACCTCATGGTCTTCGTCGTGGCCAGCGCCCTGAGTCGCGGGCTCCGGTTCTTCTTGCTGGCCCTTCTGGTTCGGCGGTACGGTCCACCGGTGAGCGGGTTCATCGACCGCTACTTCAACACCCTCTCGATCGTCTTCGGCGTCCTTCTCGTCCTTGGGTTCGTAGTCATCGGCTGGCTCCTCTGAGCCCCTCGTTTTCGCCGGTGGATGGAGCCGGGTATATTGGGGGCAGGGAATCGCTACGCTGGAACCACTTGGACGAAAGGGCAAAGCGCATGGCATCCATGGGACGGGATGGTGACCCGGAGGGTGGTGTGGAGGAGGGGACTACGGACCCCTCCGGCTCGGCGCAGGAGCTGGCTCGTCAAACCACTCCGGAGCTGGATCGCCTGCCCCCTCCCGCCTTCCCCCCGGGGAACCGGCGGATTCCCACTCGGCCATGGAAGCGGAAGCCGTCCGGCGAGGAGGACGCCGACTCCTTTTTCCCGGAGGGAGCCCTCATTTCCCCGGACGATCCCGTGCGGCGGATCGGAGAGGAACTTCCGGACGACGCACTGATCTCCCCGGACGACCCAATTGAGAGGCGGTTGCCCCGGGAGGGGGAGTTGCGCCCCACGGGAGGGGGGAAAGCCGATGTGCGTTCAGTCCAAAGCGGCGAGAGCTCCGCTCCCTCCTCCTCCGGGGATACGGAGGACGAGTGGGGGGAGGAGGAAGCCGTGGTCACCGGGATTGGGAGCGACGGGCTGGTCTACTACGAAGGTGGAGGGGACCCGACCCGGTGGGGAACGGAGATGGACCTGGAGCAGGTGGCCCGGACGTTGGAGGTTCTGGCCGGGGACCTGAAGGAGCGGGGCGCCGCGGCCCTCATGGTCGACCGGGAGAGCGCGCCCCTGGAGGCCGGCCTCAGAGGCCTCCTGAGTGGATTCCTCCTGGGGAGAGACGATTGACCCAGCGCCCGCAGAGGCGTGCCGACCAGGAAGCCCCGGAGCTCAAGCGGATGATCCGCTTCGCTCTGGGCTGGGTGGGTGGTACCGTCCTCATCCTGCTGGGCTTCCTCTCCCTTTTCCGGGCCCCCTTGGCGGCGCTCATCTTCGGTATCATGGCCAGTTCCATCCTCCCCCCGGTCCGCGAACGGATCGACGGAATGGGGAAGATGGGCCGCAGGCTCCTGGGAGCTCTGGCGTTGGCTCTTTTCATCCTCATCGTCATCCTGGGGAGCTGAGCCGGGCAGAGGGCCGCCAGGGGGAGCGCCATCCAGAGGGCCCTCCTTCTCCTGTGGCCGCAAGCACTTGACAGCCCAGGGAGGCCCCCGCCTAGTTTCCGACCCCAATTGTGGCCGGGGCTCCGTTTCGAGAAGAAGAAGCTCCAGGAACGTCCGCGGATGCCCGCCATCCCTCCAGCCTTCGAATAGTCCACCGACCGGGAGCGATGTCCATGCGCTGGTCCCCCCTTCTCGCCGGGTTCGTCCTCGTCCTCGCAGTCGGCTGCAGCGATCCCACCCAGCCGGAGATGGAGATCCCGGAGCCGGCTCTGTCCACGGGGGCTGCGGACGATGTGGACATCCTGGTCACAAGCACGGATGATCCTTCGGACCCGGACGGCGTCACCCTCCGGGAGGCCATCGAAGAGGCCGGGGACGGGGATGTGATCGGATTCCATCCGGATATCCTGCCTGGGACGATCACGTTGGACCAAGACGAAGGGAGCGTGCGTATCGAAGAGAACCTCCACATCCTGGGGCCGGGGCCCGAGGACCTTGCGGTGTCCGGAGGGGGGCACTCGAGGGTGTTCTCGATCCTTCCTAGGCCTGGCCGTAAAACGGAGCCGTTGGACGTGTCCATCTCCGGCATCACGGCTCGGGACGGTACCGCCGGGGGCATCCTAATCGACAACGCACTTGCCACCCTTCGGGAGGTTGCCGTGGTGGACAACGAGTCCGGCGGCGCTGGCGGTGGCGGAATCCTGAATCGGGGGACCCTCGTCCTCGATGAGAGCACGGTATCCGGAAATTGGGCCGACGGTTCCGGGGGAGGAATTCGGACCATTACAAGGGGGCCGGCCTCAACGGGTCCGGTGGAATCCCGTGGAGCTCTGATTCTCAACAGCACCATTGCCGACAACTCCAGCGGTGGCGACGGTGGGGGAATCCATTCCTCCTCCGGGCCAACAGGTCTGGACCTCGGTATCGTCAATAGTACCTTCTCCGGCAACTCGGCTACCGGCGTCGGGGGAGGGGTCTTCGTCGATGCGTATGCCCCTGGGGGGCCCATCTCGGTGGACCTGGCGCATGCCACCATCTCGGACAACGAGGCGTCGACGGGAAGTGGGATCCGAGTTACAGAGCCGGCTAGCTCCCCCGGCGGTGAACTCCCCCAGCCGGTTTCGGTTCGAAACACCATCATTGCCAGTGGGGACGACGGGCAGGGGGGCGAAGCCGTCTGCGACACGGAAGCGGAACTTGAGGCTCTGGGCACGAATCTGGCCACGGACGCCTCGTGTGGCGACGGGTTCACGGTGGTCTCCGAGGACGAGCTGGCCCTCGGGCCGCTCGGGGACAACGGGGGAGCAACCCTGACGCATGCTCCCGGGCCAGGTAGCGCAGGAGTGGACGCCGTCCCCGAAGGGGAGTGCACGGATCTGGACGGAAACGTTCTCGAAAGGGACCAGCGGGGTGTCGTACGGCCCCAGGGGGAAGGGTGCGACGTGGGCTCCGTGGAGTCGGAGATCTCGTTTCTCCTGGTGGACATCGAGGTCCGGCCCGGAGATGGGGATGATACCGCCCCGATCAACCCGAGAAGCCGGGGGGGCATCCCCGTTGCCATCCTTTCCGACGAATCACTGGACGCTCCCGAAGATGTGAACCGCGAGACCCTGACCTTCGGGGCCACAGGGGAAGAAGACTCGCTCCGTCGCCGGGGTCCACACGGGGAGCCCCAGTGCGGCGAGGAGGATGTGAACGGGAACGATCTTGAGGACCTGGTCTGCCACTTCGAGACCCAGGAGGCTGGGTTCGAGCCGGGCGATCAAGAAGGAATCCTCCAGGGCTCGACCTACGAGGACTTGGGGCTGGAGGGTCGGGCGGAGGTCCGGATCGTGGGAGGTGGTCCGTGACCTCCCATCGAGCACCCACACGATGATTTCCTATACGGCATATCGGCTCATCCACGTCATCGGCCTCCTCGTCCTCTTCGTGGCCTTGGGCGGGCTCTCCTACGCCTCGGTCCGGGAGGCCCGGGGGGAGGGGCACGGAGCCTTCCGGAAGGTGGCCATGGCCTTCCACGGACTCGGGCTCCTGATCATTCTGGTGGGGGGCTTCGGGCTCCTGGCCCGGATCGGGGTGCAGCACGGGGTGGGCTTTCCGGGCTGGGTCTGGGGGAAGCTGGGAATCTGGCTCCTCCTGGGGGCCAGCGTGGTCATCCCCGGGAGAAAGCCGGAATGGGCTGGCGCCCTCTTCCTCGCCCT
>SKSR01000065.1 GCA_007122885.1 Gemmatimonadota bacterium | reverse complement strand
CGCTCCAGCAAGGCGCGACGACGAGGCATAGCAGCGCTACGTCGAGGAGGAGCAACACAGCTGGAGCGGATGCAGCGGCGCTCAAATGCCACGGGACTTCTGCGACACTACACTAGGACCGTAGTCCGGCTGGGAACGCGAGCGGGACCCTCCCGGAGAACGCCCGGTCAGGGACTCCCGCCCCCACCACCGCTTCGGCCCCTCCCGGTGCCTACTGCCAGCGGAAGAGGCGGAGGGCCAAGGCCACGGAGGCCAGGGTCCACAACCCGATGATGCCGAGCTCGCCCAAGACGGAGCTCAAGCCCAACCCTTCGTTGTAGATGGCCCGGAGGGCGTCGTTCAACGCCGTAAGGGGGAGGATCTGGATGAACGGCTGAGCGGCGTCGGGAAACCTCTCTGTGGAAAAGAAAACCCCGGAGAGGACGAGCATGGGGAGCATGACCAGGTTGATGACCCCGCTCACCCCCTCCGTCGTACGGGTGCGAGCCGCAGCCAGGAGCCCGAGCGCTGTGAAACAAGCGGCTCCGGTGAGCACCACGACGGCCAGCCAGACGAGGCTTCCCTCCACAGAGACACTGAAGATGAGCCACCCGAAGAAGATGATGAGCGGGATCTCCCCCACGAGGAAGACGAATCGGGCCAGGATCTGGGAGAGGAGGAAGTCGCTCCGCCGCATGGGGGTGGCCACCAGGCGACGCAACTCCCGGGTTTCCCGGGCCTGCGTGGTGTAGAAAGCCACGCTCCACATTCCCGTCCCCATGAGATTGAACCCGATCAGCCCTGGAATCAACCAGTCCACGTACCGCTGGCCCGGCACCCGGACCTCCTGGTCGTTCACCATGAGTGGCCGGGTTCCTCCGGCCGCCTGCTGGAGCCGGAGTTCCGTCAGGACCCGGGCCGTGTGGGCCTCCGGCCGGGTGGGGTCGTAGAGGAGGGTCACTCCGCCGTCGGACCCGGCGGAACCCACCACCAGGACCGCCGCTTCACCCCGACGCAGGGCCCGCTCTCTCTCGTCGGGGGCCACGAGGAAAGCCTCCAGGTCGCCTCCTGCCCCCAGAGCGGTGACGAATTCCTCCGCCGGGGAACCCCTCTCTACGGCCACCCGGAGGCCTTCGGGGTTGGCGTCACTGAAGGCAACGCCGATTCCCATGGCCAGAATGACGGGGAAGAGGAAGATCCAGAAGAGGACCTCGGGCTCCCGAAGCATGACGAGAACCCGGTTGAGGGTGAGCCTGTACAGGGCCGGAAGGTTAGTCATCCCGGAGTTGCCGGCCGGTGAGGCTCAAGAAGACATCATCCAGGCTCGCCCGGTGGGTACCGAGCCAGGTGAGTCTGCCGCCCTTCCGGTGGATGAGCTCCATGAGGGCGGGTACGGCCCGGTGCGTTTCGTTTACCGTGATGAAGTGCCGCTCCCCGGTCAGCACCACCCGCTGCACCGAGGGGAGCCGCCCCACCACACCCGGGTCCAGGGCGACCGTGCACTCCACTTCGATGGTATGGTCTCCTGCCAGTCGGTCGACGAGTTCCGCCGGGGTTCCCTCCACCAGGATCTCGCCGTGATCCATGATGGCGATCCGGTCGGCCAGCCTTTCCGCCTCGTCCATGAAGTGGGTCGTGAGGAGGATCGTCCCGCCTTCCCTCTTGAAGGTTTCGCAAACCTCCCAGAGGGCCCGGCGCGACTGGGGATCGAGACCGGTCGTGGGCTCGTCCAGAAAGAGGATGTCCGGCGAGCCGGCCAGGGCGCACACCACGGAAAGCCGTTGCTTCTGGCCCCCCGACAGGTCGCGGACATACGCCCGTCGCTTGTCCTGCAGCTGAATCCGCCGGATGAGCTCGTCCACCGTGGGTCCCGAAGGATAGAAGGACCGAAAGAGGCGGACGACCTCCTCTACCCGCTGCTTCCCGGTGAGGCGGGTCTCCTGCAGCTGGATACCCAAGCGGGGCCGGATCCGACGCGCGTCCTGGGCCCAGGACATCCCCAGAATCCGGACCTCCCCGGCGTCCGGGACCGTCAGGCCCTCCAGAACTTCGATGGTGGTGGTCTTTCCTGCTCCGTTGGGACCCAGGAGGCCCACGCACTCGCCCTTGCGGATGGTCAGGTCCACACCCCGGACGGCTACGGTGGACCCGTAGCGTTTGCGAAGGCCCCGGGCCGAGATCGCCACGTCCGCTGCCCGGCCGGCCCCGCTATCCGGAGCGGCTTTCGTCGTGGTGGGTCCCGTCATGGGCTCTTTCGCCTGGAAAGGAAGGCCCGGGGAATCGTAGTCGGTCACTCAGGCTCCAGCCCGGTGAGCTCAGCACTCAGCCGCCAGAGCCGCTCCAGTGAGCCGGCGTCGTAGGCCTGCTCGTTCGCTTCCGTCTCCGCGAGACCGTTGAAGAAGGCTCCGCTTTCCACATCGCCCGAAGTCACCAGATTCATGACCGCGTCGGCCCCTTCATTCACCGAGGCCCTGGGCTCGGCCCCTCGGGAAAGCACCATGTCGGTGTCCATGAAAGTGGCCGGGTGGAGTGCGGTGACCACCACCTCCGTACCCTCCAACTCATCCGCCAGCTTCATGCTGAAGAGGATCTGGGCAAGCTTGCTCTGGGCGTAGGCCCTTCCGTCGCTGTAGTCCTCCTCCAACATCACGTCGTCGAAGTCGATGGGCCTTTGAGCGGACGACGCCACGTTCACGATCCGGGCCGGGGCGCTTTCCTGGATCCGGGGGAGGAGGAGGTGGGTCAGGAGGAAATGCGAAAGGTAGTTCACCTGGAAGTGGAGCTCGTAGCCATCCTCCGTGACCACTCGGCCGTCATCGGGTTCGAGCCAGACGCCGGCGTTGTTCACCAGAACGTCCAAACGGTCGTACTCGGCCAAGACCGTCTCGGCGAAACGTCGCACCTCGTCCAAGGATGCCAAGTCGGCGGCGTGGAAGGTGGCACTTCCCGCACCCTCCGCCTCGATCTCACGGACCACCTCCCTCCCACGCTCTTCGCTCCGTCCGTGAACGATGACATGAGCTCCAGAGGAAGCGATGCGAAGGGCTACCTCACGGCCCAGCCCCGACGTGGATCCGGTGACCAGGGCCACTCGAGCTTCGGCTCCGTCTTCCCCTTCCGAGCCACCCCGTTCGGCCACACCTTCCCAGGCCGCCGCCGGCACTCGCTCTGCCATGACCGAACCGAGGAACACCAATCCCACCAACCCCAGGGCCACCCCCCATAGGGACCCCAGGGCCCTGGCACGTCCCGGCCGGATGTTTGACCGCTCCATACGATTGGCTCCGTTCACGAATGAAAACCACCCAACTTCAAGGTATCCGCCGCGGCGCCGGAGGGTCCATCCCACAACTCCTGGATGAGGGACGGATGCCCTGCCCTGTCCCCCTCTCAGGAACCCCGCTTCCATTCCCGGTGGCGGAACGACCCGGGCCGCCTTATTCTGGGCTCGATGCACGGGTGCGAAGAGTGTCGCAGTCCACAGCCGCCCCTCCACCCACGGAACACCCGGCGACGCATCCGAAAGGACCGCTCGCCCCCCCACCCCATCACCGATGAACGGAGGAGCCGGGGTATGGCCCACACCCCCCAAAGGGTAGCCCCCGAGGCCGGAGGGAGGGTCTCGTGACCACCACGCTGGCCCCGCTCCTCCGCAAAGCCATCGACGTGAGGGACGAGGAGGTAGGAGCCCTCGTCTGGTCCTTCGCCTACTTCTTCTTCGTCTTGGCCTCCTATTTCGTCATCCGCCCGATTCGGGACGCCATGGGCATCGCCGGAGGGGTGGAGAACCTGGCCTGGCTCTTCACCGGGACGCTGGCAGGGGTTCTCCTCATCCACCCGCTCTTCACGTACCTGGTGAAGAAGTACCCCCGACGGGTCTTCGTGGGTTGGATCTACCGGTTTTTCATCCTGAACCTGCTGGCCTTCTACCTCCTGTTCCAATTCGCCGACGCAGAGCAGAGCGTCTGGATCGCGCGGCTCTTCTTCATCTGGACCAGCGTCTTCAACCTCTTCGTCGTATCCATCTTCTGGTCCTTCATGACGGACACCTACCACCCCTCCCAGGGGAAACGGCTCTTCGGTTTCGTGGCCGTGGGAGGCACCGTGGGCGCTATCACCGGCTCAACCATCACGGGGGGGCTGGTGGCCCTTCTGGGCACGGTGAACATGCTCCTGATCTCGGCGCTCCTCCTGGAGGCGGCGAGCCGAGCGTCCCGGGCCCTGGCTCGACACGAGGACCGCTTGGCCTCGGTGGTGGAACGAGAGCCTGGTGCGGAGGCGGACCGGAAGGTCCTGGAGGAGGCGCCCCCCGACGAGAAGGATCACGAAGTGCTCGGAGGCGGGGTCCTCGAGGGAGTCGTGAACGTGATCAAGTCCCCTTACCTGTTGGGGATCGCCGCGTTCATGGCCCTATTCACCATCGTCTCCACCTTCCTCTGGTTCCACCTCATGCACATCGTGGACATGGTGTACGCGGACGACCCGGATGGCCAGACCCGGCTCTTCGCGTACATGGAGGTGGCCGTCCAGTCCATGACGCTGGTGACCCAGATCTTCTTGACCGGACGGATCCTCCGGTGGCTCGGCATCGGCCTGGCCCTGGCGTTCCTCCCCGTGGTGAGCCTCATAGGGTTCGGAATCCTGGGGGTGGCTCCGATCCTCATCGTCGTGGTCCTCTTCCAGGTCTTCCGGAGAGCGGCGAACTTCGCCATCCAGCGTCCGGCCCGAGAGGTCCTCTACACGGTCCTGCCGCGGACCGACAAGTGGAAGGCGAAGAACTTCAACGACACCTTCGTCTACCGCCTCGGCGACCAGGTGGGGGCCTGGTCCCACCACGGAATGATGGTGTGGATGGGGCTCGGGCTCTCTGCGGTAGCCTTCGCCATGGTTCCGGTCTCGGCCCTCTGGCTCCTCCTGGCCCTGTGGCTGGGGAAGAAGCACCGGACCTACGGTGGGGGCGGACCCGAGCTCGAACCGGCCAAGAAGCTGGCCGAGGCGTCGAGCTGATCGACGACCCCGGGGAAGACGAAGGACAATGGGCGCTGCTGGACTCGAACCAGCGACCTCCTGCTTGTAAGGCAGGCGCTCTGACCAAACTGAGCTAAGCGCCCCTCTACTTCGCCAGGGCGATGGGAAAGAGGATCACGTATCCCAGGACGAGGAGGATGGGGGCGGCCGTGATGGAGCCCTGGCCGAGCAGGACGTAGCCGGCCACCACCACGACGAGAGCAGCCCCACCGACCACCGCGTTAAGGGGGCGGAAGGGAAGCCCGGTGGCCGGCGGTCCGCTCCCTCGCCCCCCCGTCTCCCGTCCTCGACGGGTGCCGGGGGCATCGCCACTCTTCCCTTGCCGAGCCTTCTTCCGGCCCCGCCTCTCCGAACGCTTCGCCATGGTCGTCCAATGCTACTGGGGCTTTCGGGGGCGGTCAAGCGCATGTCCTCCCTCGGCCTCGGCCTCGCGCCCCGGTCCGTGTGATACCCGGTCCTGGGCCCAGATCCAATACGCCGAATCGTCCGACGGGTCCTGGGCCCGCAGCCGAGCCAGGCGCTCCCGGTCCCGGACCCTGCGGCGGTGGAAGAGAAAGAGGAGGAGGAACGAGAGGATGGCCCAAAACACCAGCGACTGGGAGAGGACGAAGAACCATCCGTAGCGCCGTTTCACGTAGTCCTGCCATGCCGATTCGAAAGAGCTGGTGGTGTATCCGAAGGTGCTCCGCAGACTCTGTTCGAAGCTCCCCTCCTCCCGCCACCGCTGGAGGAAGACCTGAAGTCCGCGCTCGCCGGACCGGGCCCGCATGAACTCGACGGCTGTGGCCGACAGCATGTACGCCAGTTGGGCCGCCTCCCGCTCGCGAGGCCACGACAGGGTCAAGGAATCCAGAGGAGGGGCACGACCAGCAGCCAGGGCAATCCGGAGACGCCACCCCTGGTCAACCGTCCAGGTCCCGGCTGCGAGTTGGGCGTACCCTTCGTCGAACCACCGAGGAATCCGAAGGCCTGACAGATACTCGTGAAGACCCAGATGGGCCCATTCGTGGCGGAGCGTCCGGTCGGCCCCCCACGGGTCCCCCCAAGGAGTGGAAAAGAGGGGAATCACGATCCGCTCCAGAGAGGGCACGGCCACTCCGGCGCCCCAGTCGGGGACTTGGCCCCCGGTGAGAAGATCGAACCGCTCCCGGTCGGGCGCCAGGTAGATGCGCGCCTGGGATGGAACGTCCTGGGGAAGCGCCGGGAGCCTATGATGACGCTCGAGGACGTCCAGGACCCGGGCCGCTCGATGCTCCCCTCCGGGCCAGTGTACGACCCGAACCCGGCCAGCGAGCTCCGGAGCCTCCGCCTCCACCACGACGGCTCCCTCGAGAAGGTACTCCGGATCCTGGGAGACTTCTTGGTGGCCTCCCGGCGCCAGGAGAAGGGCCAGGAGGAGGAAAGTCATGATTCGGGGGCCGCCGCCATGAGTTCCAGGTTCGTCCGCACCACCTCGTTCTGGGGGTTCAGCTCCAGGGCCCGTTGCCAAAGCCCCAGGGCCCGATCCCTCTCCCCTTCCTTGTAGGCCAGGTTCCCCAGCTTGAGGTACGCGTCGTCGCCCAGAGCGGGCTCCAGACGCACGGCCCGTTCGTAGTGGGCCCTGGCGCTGGCCTGGTCCCCGCGCCGGTAGGCCAGATCTCCCAGGTTCTTGTGAGCCTGTGGAGGTGTGGGGGATTCGGCGATGGCGCGGAGGTAGAGGGCCTCGGCAGCTTCCGTCTCCCCTCGCCTCTCCAGGACCGCGCCGAGGTTTACCAGGATCGGACCTTCTCCGGGATAGCGGCTCAGTCCTTCCCGCCCGAGGGCCAGGGCTCCGTCCAGGTTGCCGTCCATGGCTTCGGCCAGGATCCCATAGGCGTAGTAGATGGGAGGAGGTGTTACCTGTTCCGAATTGGATCGGTAGCGACGGAAAAACTCCCGGGCCCGGCCCGGCGCCCCCCTCTTGAGCTCCAGCACTCCTCGATCCAAAAGGAGGTCATGCTCCGGAGCCCCCGCCTTCAGGGCCCGATCCAGGGCCTCCGCCGCCTCTTCGTGGCGACCGAGACTCTCCAGGGCCAAGGCCAGGTTACGGAGGGTACCGGGACGGGGGGAACGACCATGCGCCAAGGCGACCAAGTGCTCCAGCGCGTCCTGGGGCCGAGACGCCTTGAGGCAGATCAAGGCGAGTCTCCGTCGGACCTCCGGCTGGTCCGGTTCCATTTCCAGGGCCCGGAGGTACTCCCGCTCCGCATCCTCCATCATACCGGCCCGGTAGTAGGCCGACGCCAGGTTCACGTGTTGCTGGGCACCCCCGTCCTCATCGTCCCCGGAGGTTTCGGACGCCTTCTGACCGACCCGCTGGGCGAAGCCCGCTTGAAGCAGCCCGTAGATGGCCTTGGCCACCTCGAACTCCACCAGCCCGGACTCCTCCACTACCTCGCGGACCGTGCGGCTTCCGTCCAGGAGGGGGAGTATCTTGTGGTGCTCCTCGGTGAGCTCCATCCCTTCTTCTCCCCGAGGGTCCCGCTCCAAAGCGAACACCAAGTCCATGGACGGGACTTTCTTCTCGATGAGGCTCCACTCGTCCACCCGGCGAGCACCTTCCAGAAGAAGGCTCTCCGCGTTGATGGAGACCTTTCGGGCCCCCTGCTCGGGCCGCTGCTCTGGATCGAAGTGAAAACTCCCCTCGTTCCAAGTGAAGAGGTGGTAGACGGCCTCCTCGATCTGGATGGTGATGAACCGGTCCAGCTCCTCCTCGCTCAGGCTTCCCTGGGCGACGAGAAGCTCGCCGAGACGCTTGCCGGGCTCGTGGGCCTGCCGCTCCATGGCCTGTGAAAGGTCCTCCCGTCCAATCACGTCATTCCGGACGAGCAGTTCCCCGAGCCGGTCCGGCCGGTTCAGAATGGAGGCGTAGGTGACCCGGCCCCCTTCGAAGTAGACGTACCCGAAGTTCGACCGATCCGTCACGGTCAGGCATCCCGTCTTCTTCCCCATGGCCAGAAGCTGGCAGATGTCCGCCAGGCTGACCTCGGCCAGGGATCCCTCGATGGCCATTCAGTCCCCCTCCTCCGCGATCCGGTCGGAGAGCCGGGGCCACCGCCAGACCACCTTTTCGCTGCTGGGCCGCCACTTCCCCCCTCCCCCTTCGTCCTCCGGAGGTCGAGGGGGAGGTTCCACGACCAGGTCCTCCTCCCCAGCTTCCCCATCCGATCCACCCCCGAGTCCAGCCAGCTCCCGGATGGCTACCAGGTCACTTCCCTCGGAGTTGGTCGACAGCGGGAGATCCCCTTCCGGGGGTCCGGAGTGCGAAGGGGCTGCTGCCCCTTCCCCAGCCTCCCGCGGCGCCGGCGGAGCTTCCCCCCCCTCGGAAGGGGGCTCCTCG
>SKSR01000142.1 GCA_007122885.1 Gemmatimonadota bacterium | reverse complement strand
TCGAGAGCGGAAGCGATGGGCGGGGGGACTGGGAGGTGGAGGTTCGACGGCTCGGCTCCCAGACCTTCTTCCTGGATGGGCGAGCCACCATCGAGGAGGGAGGCCGGGGCCGGCGGGCCCAGCGGCGGGTGGGCATGACCGTTCGCGTGATGACTTTGGACCTGGACGTGAACGCGGGGCTCACGACCCGGGGGGACGTGGACCTTCGCGGAAGCGCTCGCATTTCCGGAGTGGATAGTGACCCGGACGGCTGGGGGGACGTCTGCCCGGGATCCGCGGGTTGGGAGGACCAGGCCGGGGTTCGGACCACGCCCGACAGCGAGGTGGAGGTCAGCGGGGGAGCGGAGCTGGAGGGGAACCCGCCGGCCATGGAGGACGACGAAATCGACGACGACACCTTCTCCCAGTTCGGGGATCTGGAATGGGACGATCTGGCGACCATGGCGGACAACCGTCTGCCGGGGGGCTCGTACACCGACATCCATCCACGAACCCACGGGGATGGGACCTGCAACACCGCCGAACCCCTCAACTGGGGGGATCCGGAAAACCCGGACGAGCCCTGCGGTGGCTACTTTCCCATGACCTACATCGAGGGCGATGCGAACATCCAGTCCGACGGACAGGGCCAGGGGATCCTCCTGGTGGACGGGGACCTGGAGCTCAGGGGCAACTTCACCTTCGTGGGGATCATCATCGCGACCGGGACGGTGGAGACCCAGGGGGGAGGACCCCGGGTCGTGGGGGGGGTCCTGGCCGGAAACGCCACGTTGGAGAACCAGTCGTACGTGGGTTCCTCCCAGATCCAGTACTCGAGTTGCGGCATCGAACAGACGCTCCGGAACGCCAACAGCACGGTTCGGGTCCGGCCGTTGGCCGAACGGAGCTGGGTGGATCTCACGTCGATCGCCTTTTGATCCCCCTTCCTGAATCAGGGGGTTACCGACGAAGTTCTGCTCCGCAAGGGCCCCAATTCTTCCCGAGCGCCTTTCTTCCCTTTGCTTGACAGGAAGAAAGCGTCCGTGGTAAGGTGGGGGCGATTCTTGGAAAAATATGTTTCCCCCATTGGGCGAAGGGCGGCATGGGCCTTTTCGGCCGGAAGCGGACATCGGTTGGGCTCGACATCGGAAGCGGCTTCGTGAAGATTGTCGAGGTGGATCACTCGGGGGATCAGCCCGAGGTGATCCGGATCGCCCAGCGTGCCCTTCTCCCGGACGCCATCGTAGAGGGGGAAGTCATGGATCCAGGGCTCGTGTCCGACACGATCCGGGGCCTCTTCGAGGAAGCGGGCCTGTCGGGCGGGATAGTGGTCACGGCGGTAGGGGGGCACGACGTGATCATCAAGAAGATCGAGATGGACCGGATGAAGGAATCGGACGCCCGGGACGTCATCCGGTGGGAGGCCGAGCAGCACGTTCCTTTCGACATCAAGAGCGTGGAGCTGGACTTCCAGATCCTGGACCCGGACGAGGAAGGACTTCAGATGCAGGTCCTCTTGGTGGCCGCCAAGCGGGAACTGGTGGACAACAAGGTGAGCCTGCTGGGCGAGGCCGGCGTCTCCCCCTCCATCATCGATGTGGACGCCTTCGCCCTCTATAACGCCTTCAGGCACAACTACCCGGAGGGCTCGGAGGGCGTGGTGGCCCTGGTGAACATCGGCCATGACGTAACGAACGTGAACATCCTGGAGGATGGGGTTCCCATCCTGACCCGGGACATCCCGTTCGGATCCCGTCGTCTACGGGAGGATTTGCAGCGGGAGCGGGCCCTGACGGCGGAGCAGGCGGAGGAAGTGGTCCAGGGTCGGGAGTCGCTCCCGGATCTGGATCAGTTCGTGGAGGCCAGCGCCGACGAGGTGGCCGTGGGAGTGGAGCGTGCCGCCGCCTTTCTCATGACGCAGCAGTCCGGGGAGGGATTGGGTCGGATGTATCTGAGCGGAGGAGGAGCGCGCATTCCGGGGATGGCCGAAGCCCTTGCGGAGCGTATGAACGTGGAGACGCAGGTGATGAACCCCTTCGAGCGAGTGCCCGTGCGCCCGGACGCGGCTGACGAGGTGCCCGTGGACGAGACGGCGCCCATGCTCGTCCTTCCGTTGGGACTCGCCCTGCGGAGCTCGTGACGCCCGATCGGGGGAACATTGATCGAAGTCAACCTCCTCCCGGAAGGTCGGAAGAAGAAGGGCCCTCGCCGGGGGCCCCGGTGGTCACTTCCGTCCCTGCCCGACTTCGACAAGCTCCCCAAGGACCGATGGATCCTGGGGGCGGTGGGGGCCGGGGTCTTCGCACTTGCGACCATCGGGTTCCTCTTCTTCCAGGTGGCTGGAGTAGCCGAAGAGCTTGAAGTGAGGGTCGAAGAGGCGGTGCAGGACTCGACACGGTACGCCGACATCATCGAGGGGGCGGAGCGGCTCCAGGCGCGGAGCGACTCCATCGCCCAGCGAGTGGCCGTCATCCAAGAGATCGACGGCGCCCGCTACGTTTGGCCCCACCTGCTGGACGAGGTGGCCCGGGCCCTGCCCGATTTCACGTGGCTCATGCGGTTCACCCAGATCACCCCCGAGCCGGACTTGACCTTCACCATCGAGGGGCGGGCGGGAACGTACTTCGCCCTGACCACCTTCATGGAGAACCTGGAAACCTCCCCCTTCATACGAGGTGTTCGCCTGCTCAGCTCGGACCAGGTGAGCGTGGAGGTGGGGGACGAGGGGGAGCGCTCGGTCTACGAGTTCACCCTGGAAGCGGCTCGCCAGGACCCGCCGCGAGAAATCCTGGAGACCATCCCGCTTTTCGGTCCGGCGGTGGGGGCCCCGGAGCTTCCGGATCCGGAAGGGGACCAGGTCCCGTAGGGGGAAATCGACCATGGCGCTCATTCCCGACGATCCGAGGCAACGGAACGCCCTCCTGGGGATCATCATCGCCCTGGCGGCCGTGTACCTGTTCTGGGACTACTGGTACAATCCGCAGGTGGAAGAGATCGACGCCTTGGAGGCCCGGCTGGAGCAGGTCGAGGAGCAGAACCGCCAGGCCCAGGTTATCGCCGCCCGGGGCGGGGAGGAGCTCGAGGAGCGCCTGGCCGTCTACGAGCGGCACATCGAGAGGCTCGAGGAGCTCATCCCCGAGTCGGAGGAGGTGCCCGCCCTCCTGAACTCCATGGCCCTGGAAGCGCGGAACGCCGGGGTGGAATTGGGTTCCATGCGACCGGAGCCAGCGGACGAAGGCGAGTTCTACACGATGCAGAGCTACGAGATCGGAGTGATCGGCGACTACCACGATGTGGGTCGGTTCCTGACCGCCGTGGCGTCCCTTCCCCGGATCGTTACGCCTGTGGACGTGGAGATCACCCCGTACACGGGGCCGGATGTCACCGACGCGGCCTTCCCGGTCCAGGCTCGCTTCCGCATCCAGACCTACGTGGTGCCCGGAGACGGCGATCTTCCCCCGGAACTTCCGGAGGAGTCCGGTGCGTAGTTTCCTCGTTCTCGGGTGGGGGATCGGGGTCGGAGCGGCCTTGGCCTTGGGCGTTCCCTCCGCCGGCGTAGCTCAGGCCCCTCCGGCAGGCGAGGAGCCCGACACGATCCCGTTGGTCTTCGAGCGCGAGCTCTTCAGCTACCCGGATTTCGATCGACGGAACCCCTTCGAGCCCCTGACTGGCGAGACGGCGGGGCCGCGGTTCGAGGATCTCCGGCTCCTGGGCGTCATTCTCTCGTCGGATCCGCAACGGAGCGTGGCCCTGATGGGGACGGGGGGGGGAGATGCGGGGGGATCCTTCCGGACTCGGACGGGCGATGTCATCGGAAACGTCCGGGTCCTGGAGATCCAGGAGGACCAGGTGATCGTGGAGGTGGAGGAGTTCGGGGAACGCGACCGGCGTTCACTGGACCTGCAGCGACCCGAGCGACCGGCCCCGCAGGAGCTTTTCCGGAGCAGGGACGAGGAGGATGAGGAGGAGCCCTCGACGGACCCGGACCAGGAAGTGGAGCCCGAAGTGCCCGACCCGGAGGATTCCCCTCCGGGCGGCGATCCGGAGGATGGTGAATCCTCCGGAATCTCCGTAACGGTCGAAGGAGGCCGGAAATGACACGGACGATGGTCGTATGGACTCTAGCAACGTTCCTATCCCTGTCGAGTCCGCCTCTCGATGAGCCGGTGACCGACGTGAGCGTGGTCCCCTCCGGCGACCGGACGGAGATCGTCATTTCCGTGGACGGGACTGTGGAATACCGGGACTTCACCATGGAGGGGCCGGACCGGCTGGTGGTGGATCTCCACGGAGCTCGGCACTCTCTCCCCTCCGATGAGCCGGTGGTCGTGGACCGGGGCGGTGTTCGTTCCGTGAAGGCGGAGCAGTACTCCGGGGACGTGGTTCGGGTGGTCTTGGAGCTGGAGGCCATGCTGGGATACATGGTGATGGCCGAGGATGGGTATGTGCGGATCTCCATGGAGAATCCGGACGGGCCCTTCGATCCGTGGTCGGGCCGGGATCAGATGGCCCAGGCGACGGGAGAGGAGGCCACCGACGGTCCCCACGTGGAGGAGCTGCTTCGTGAGGCCCCGATGGAGAACGGTGAGGTGGAGGACGCTTTCATGCCTCAGCCGGAGCGGGACCCCATCTCGGTCTCCTTCGCCCAGACTCCCATCCGGGAAGTCCTCTTCACCTTCGCGGAGTTTTCCGATCGCTCCATCATTCCGGGTGCGGACGTGGATGGGGAGGTGAACGCGGACATCCGGAACCAGCCCTGGGACCTGGCTCTCCAGGCCATCCTGGACTCCCATGGCCTGGCGGCTCAGGAGGCGGCCTCGGGAATCATCCGTGTGGACCGATTGGACAACCTGAGGGAACGGGAGGACTTCGAGGCCCTCGCCACCCGAAGCTTCCGAATCAGTTACAGCTCGGCGGAGGAGTTCCAGGAACCGGTGGAGTCCCTTCTCTCCGAGCGGGGGAGGATCTCGGTGAACCGGGCCACGAACTCTCTGGTCATCACGGACATCCCAAGGGTCCTGGACGCGGTGGACGAGCTCGTGGAGTCGCTCGATCTCCAGACGCCCCAGATAACGATTTCGGCCAAGATCATCTTCGTGAACCGGACGGACCTGGAGGATTTCGGGGTCGTCTACGATCTGAAGGACTCCCGGGGAAACCAGCTCAACGCGATCCATCCGGGCGGCTTCGACGCCACCGGGGACGGACGGATCACCGAGGACGAAATCGTTCCCCAGGGGGAGGACGTGATCTCCCTGGGAGGCAACTCCATCGCCGCTTTGGGCAACGCCAACGAGCGCGTGATCAGCCCCTCCCTGGAGTTCCTTACGAGCCTCATCATGGGCCGGCACACCCTCCTCACTTTCGTGGAGGCCCTGGAGACCATGCAGCTGAGCGACATCCAGGCTGCGCCCCAGGTGTCGGTCCTGGACAACCAGGAGGCCCGGATCCTGGTGGGTGAACGTACTCCCATCCGAGTGATCGATGTGGGAACGGGCGCCGCCGGGGACCTGGGACCCCCGCAGGCCACGGTCCAGATCGAAGAGACGGGAATCATGTTGGAGGTGACCCCGCACGTGACGGCAGGGGACCTGATCCTCATGCGGCTCCGGGCCGAGCGGTCTGGGCTGGAGCTGGCTCCGGCCGACCTGGGCTTCACCTTCAATACACAGGAGGCGGAGACGCAGGTGCTGGTCCGAGACGGGGAGACGGTGGCCATCGGAGGCCTCACCGTCACCGAGCGGGACGAGGTCCGCACCGGAATCCCGGTCCTCATGAACATGCCGGTGGTGGGCCGCTTCTTCCGCCTCACACGGGAGCAGACGGAGCAGCGGGACCTGATGATTCTCGTCACCCCCCACGTGGACACCAACTGAGGCGGGCGAGCCATGAGCCACGGCCATACCCAGGGGGACGGGGCGGGACTGCGCGCCGGAAACCTCAAGCTTCCGTTCCTGGCCATTTTCGTCCTGGTCGTCTTCTGGGCGTGCGACGGCGGAAACCTCTTCGGTCCCGGAGTGGGAGTCGAGCCCACCATCTCCGAGATCGACGTTCCCGCCTCGGTGGACTCGGGTGCAGAGCTCCCGGTGAGCGCCCGGGCCGTGGGCGCGGTCCAGCTCGACTCGGTGATGATCCGGGCCCAGGTGGGCGACTATGATGAGACCGAGGTGGTGGAGGTGGGGAACGCTTCCACCGATGTGACAGCGGAAGCTCTCTTCCAGATTCCGGAGGTCATCACGGATACCCTGGTCACCGTGAGCGCCCGGGCCGTCGACGTGCAGAGCAACCGGAGCCCTTCCCTGGAGGCGAACCTCCGAGCGGTGGACCTTACGCCGCCCACGGTTCGGGTGACCCTTGGGGCCGCCGAGGTGGCCATGGGCAGTCAGGCGGAGATCGAGGTGTCCGGGGAGGACAACGTGGGCCTCGCCTCGTTGGGCTTCGCTTTCGTGACCCCGCAAGGGGACACGCTGGATCAGGTGGAGGAGGCGGCCGAAGGCCGAGAGGACAGCCGCACCTTCGCCTATACCGTTCCCGAGGAGTTGGAGGAGGGAGACTTCCAGGTGGTGGGCCTGGCCCAGGATCTGGAAGGAAACCGGAGCCGGGCTCCCTCCGACGATCCCCTCCGCGTCGTATTCGTGGACGAGGAGCCGCCCGAGGTACAGATCCTGGAGCCCAGCCCCGGGAGCTCCCAGGAAGCCCGTCAGGACCTCATCGTGGAGGCCCGGATCCAGGACAACGACGCGGTGAAGGAGGTCCTCTTCGAAGCGGTGGCGTTCCGGGGAGATCCCGGCCTGGGCACCGAAGAGGTGGTGGCCAAGTTCGAGAGCCGCTCCGCTCAACTGCCCGAGGCCGTGGCGGACACGACCCTGACGCGCCTTCTCGAGCCCACCGACGACCTCACCCCCGAAGAGGTCCACGTGATCGTCACGGCCGAGGACTGGCAGGGGAACGTGGCGGCGGACACGGTGGCCTTTGATCTCACGCCGGAGACCCTCCCGTTCATCGAGTTCAGCGAGCCCTTGGAGGGGCAAGGGGTCCCCGTGGGAGAGGTCTTGTTCCTGGAGGCCGAGATCCACGCGCCCACAGGGGTCGAGTCCGTCATTTTCGACGGAGTGGCCCACCGGGGCGACTTCGACCTGGGCACGAACGAGGAGGTCCAGAAGTTCGAGCCGGCTCCCGTGGAGCTGGACGGGGCGGTCACGGACACCGTCCTCATGCGGGAGCTCCAGCCCACCGGTGACGAAGAGACGGAGGTGGCCTACGTACGAGCTGTCGTGGAAGACGCCGTGGGCAATGTGGTGCGGGACTCGGTGCAGGTTCTGGTGGGAGGGCCTTCGGTCCGAATCGTGGCACCTGAGGAAGGTCAGGTGTTCTCCGATGGCCAGACCGTGGAGGTGGAGGTGGAGGCGTCCGACCAGTTCGGGGTGGCCCAGCTCGATCTCGTCGTGGGCGGGGTCGTGGAAGAGACCCTGACCGAGACGTACTCGGCGGAGCCAACGGAGATCACCGAAACGTGGCAGATCGACCTTCCGGACGATGAAGGAGGTGATCTGACTCTAAGGGCCCGGGCCACGAACGTGGAGGAGATCGAGACCGAGACCTCCCTCCGGACGGTTCAGGTAGTCACCGACGAAGAGGATGAAATCGCCCCGGAGCTCACCATCGACCCCCAGCCCCAGGGTTCGGCCTCCGACCCGAGTCGGGTGGAGCGCACGGACGTGGTGGAGGTCGTCGTTACCGGCGAGGACAATCCCGGCGGCGTAGGCGTCCGGGTCATCGGGTTCACGGCGGTGGCCGTGCCCCAGACCCGGGATCCGGCGGACCCCGACCCGGACCCAACGGTGATCAGCCGGGAGGAAGTCATTGCTCCGGCAGGCGAAGGGGAGCCCGGAACTCAGTCGCACACCTTCGAGATCAAGGTAGAGGAACTCTACGACAACTTCGACTTCGATCCCTATTTCTCACCTGACACCCTGCTCCTGGACTTTGTGGGCTACATGATCGACGGGGCGGAGAACTGCGGCGCGGCTACCTCTGCCACCACCCTCCAGAGCCTGGAGTGCGACGACTCGGACCCGGACGCCATCGTGGCCGAGGACGACCAATGGTTGGCCAGGACCATAGGGGTGGTGCCGGGGCGAACCTCGAGTCTTCCTGAGGGTGGCGCTATTTCTGACGCGGTCGTGCATGATGAGGAAGGGCTACTCCTCCTCTCGAATTTCCTTCGGAACCGAATCGAGGTCTTCGACTTGCGAGAGGACGAGGATGATCCTTTTCAAGGATCCATCCCAGTCGGTTCTCAGCCTTGGGGGCTGACCTTCGACAGGAATACCCAGGACACTCTGTTTGTCGCGAACTCTGGGGGGACGAATATTTCTCTCATCGAGTTGAACCAAGGAAACCTGGGACTCGAAAAGGAACGGATCAGCACACCCAACGCTT
>SKSR01000246.1 GCA_007122885.1 Gemmatimonadota bacterium | reverse complement strand
CGGACTCTTCATCGACGAACAGATCGGACTGTGGGGGCGGCTCTTCGTCAATCTGGGGATCCGGATCGACGGAGGGACCACCTTCGGCGACGACGTGGAGTTCGAGGCCTACCCCAAGTTCGGTCTGGCGTACAACCTCTTCGATGAAGAGTTCTTCCAGAGCGCCTTGGGCCAGTGGGTGGATGATTTCCGGCTCCGGGCCGCCTATGGTGAGACCGGGAAGTTCCCGCCCCCGTTCCTCCGGGACGTGACCTTCGACGCCGTTTCCTTCCGTGGCGAGGCGGCTCCCCGCTTCGACAACCCGGGGAACCCGGACCTCCGGCCCGAGGTGACCGAGACGCTGGAGTTCGGCTTCGACGCCGAGCTCTTCAACAATCGGTTGGGAATCGACTTCAACTACTTCGACGCCCGGACCGTCGACGCCCTCCTCTTCGTTCCCGAGCAGCCGGCCACGGGGAGGGACGAGCAGATCAGGAACGTGGGCCGGATCGAGAACTCGGGGATCGAGTTGGACGTGAGCCTCAATGTCCTGAACCGGCCCGATCTGGTCTGGAACGTGGGGGCCCAGTACCACACGGTGGACAACGTCATGGCGGATATGGGAGGGGCGCCGGGATTCTTCCTCCCCGGTCCCCGGCTCCAGCAGCGGGTGGCCGAGGGGCACGAGGTGGGCGCCTGGTTCATCACCCACCCGGTGGACACGAGCGGGGACGGCCTGTACGACGACTCGGAGACCCTCTTCACCGGCACCGGGCCCACCCCCGACCAGAGCGGGAGCATCTCCACCGACGTGACCCTCTGGGAGAATCTGCGGCTCTCGGCCTTGGCCGAGTGGGCCACGGGCCATGAGGTCTTCGATTGGGGCTCCGTCTGGGCCACCTTCAATGGGATCTACCGCCGTGAGCTCGTCGAGGGTCGATCCGGCGATCCGGGCGACCCGGACTTCCAGTTCCCCATCCGGCACTCGGCCGACGGGGAGCCTGAGGGGCCGTTCAGCTGGGACGCGGTGGCGAGCGAGTTTCTGGAATCGGGCGACTGGTTCAAGCTCCGGGAGATTTCGGCTCGCTACACGCTCCCCCAGACGTGGATCGGAGGACTCGGGGTGGACCGAGGGACCGTCTTCGCCAGCGTGCGGAACGTGGCCATCTGGTCCGAAAGCGATCTCATCGATCCGGAGCTGGCGGGCATCATGGGCGAGGGGCTCCGCCTGGGCGGTGATACGAGCATCACCATCTCTCCGCCCCGTGCCTTCCGGTTCGGGTTGGAGTTCGTGTTCTGATGAGTATCGAAACCGGAATCACGAGCGGCCACAGAGACGGAGATGAAACGATGAGCGCATACGAATCGAAGCGGTGCGGGGGCGGGAGCGCCGCCCGGGGCCGCCCCGTCCTGTTCGCGCTCCTGCTTGCCGTCCTGGCGGCGGGGTGCGACTTCCTGGATCCCACCGAGGTGGAGAACCCCAGGACCACGGACGAGGACCTGGCCACGGCGGAAGAGCCCGTTCGGGCTCTCTTGCCGGGTTTGAGGGCCCAGTTCGCCCGGGCCCTGGGCTCCAAGGTCGTGGTGTCGGAAGTGGTGAGCGACAACTACTCCGTTCAGGGTACCGGCATTCCCCGGCAGTGGGACAATCCCCGAGGCATCCGGGCCGATATCCTGAATCAGACGAGCGCGACCCTGGGCAAGTACTGGAACTCGCAGGAGCTTCGGGCCTTGGCCGACTTCATCCTCGACGACATTGCGCCGGTGGACGATGCGGCGACGAATCGGCAACTGGCCGAGGCCCACTTCTACCGGGGAATGGCCTACCTCTTCCAGGGGGCCAACTTCACGCACGTGCCCACGGAGGCCGATGGAACTCCCCGTCCGGCGGAGGAGTTGCTGGCGCGGGCCCTGGACGACCTACAGCAATCCCTCACGTTGGCGGCAGACGAGGACTTTTCGGTGGCGGCCCGCGGAGGCATCGCCCGGGCGCACAGGCTCCTGGGCGACGGCCCCGCGGCCATTCAGGCGGCTCAGGACGCCCTGGCGGGAGGCGCCGAGTTCTTCTACGGCCAGATTTACGACTCCTCCAACCTTCCGAACGCGCCGAACAACTTCTTGGTGCAGCGGGCCTTGAAGGAGATGCAGCCCCTACCAAGGCTCGACTTCCTGGATCCCAAGTACGTGAGCCGGGAGTCGGAGATTCCGGTCTCCAAGGCCGAGGAAATGCATCTGATCATGGCCGAGGCCACCCTGGCCGGCGGTGACGTGTCCACCGCCCAGGAGCACCTGGCCGACGCCATCGAGCTAGCCAGAACCCGGCCCGTGGAGTTCTGGGTGGACGACGACCCCCGATTCAACGACGACCTGTCGCCTCGGCCCCGGAGCTCGGACATTCTGGTCCGTGCCGATCCGGACAGCCCGTTCCGGGCCGGATTGGTCCTGGATCGGCCGGACGTGGAGATTCCGGTGCCCTACATCTCTGCCACCTCCCTGGACGCGGACAGCATCCGGGGGCTAACGGACGAAACGGAGGTGTGGCACTCCCTGCACCTGGCTCGCCAGGAGATCCTCATAGTGGAGGGGCAGCGGATGTCCGACCTCGGGATCCGGCTCCCCATGATGGAGCGGGAGATCGACACGAACCCGAACGTCTCGTCGGGGGACCCGGGGACGGAGGTCGTGGTTCCCGACTACATACCCACCGGGGAGCGGATGAACCAGTTCGACCCCCAGAGCCCGGCCGAGGGAGAGACGGAGGTGACGATCCGGTACGACATGAATCGGATCCTGACCCAGAACCAGGTGAGCCCGTTCCTGAACTGAACCGGGCCACAGTCGTTCGGAAGGAGCCTGCGGGGGTCCGGCCGAGAGGCCGGACCCCCGCAGGTCGTTGCAGGACCGTTCAGCGGTGGCCGGTGAGGTGTTCTCAATGGGGAGGCAGGCCGTCGCATCCGCCGGGGAAAGCGGAGGGTCTCCAGGGGACCTCCCGGGAGCTTCGGCGGTATCCGGGTGTCCCATGACCGAATCCAATCGAGCCACCACGAAGCCCGGGCGGTCTCCGGGGGAAACGGGGGCCGGAGAGGGCCCGGCCGCGGCGCCTACGGCCCAGAACCCACCCCCCCGAGCGTCCGCGATCCGGATCCGGAAGCTCCGGGAGCGACTGGGGCCCTGGCGGGTCCTGGACGAGGATGGGGTCTGGCCTGCGGGCGAAGGCGTCCGCCGGGAGGAGGAGCTGGCCGGCCGGGTGGCATCGGATGCGGGAGCCGCCGTCCGCCTCTGGAGGGGTGGGCGCTCCCTGGTCGTGACGCGGAGGGAAACCCGCCTTCCGTCGTTCGAATCGGCAGCCGACGAGATGGAGTCCTTGGGATGGCCCGTGGTCGTCAGGGACAGCGGTGGCACGGCCGTGCCTCACCTTCCGGGAGCTTTGCAGGTAAGCCTCTTTCTCCCCCGCAGGAGAGCCCGAGGCATGGGCGTGGAGGATGTCTATCACCTCCTTTGCGAGCCCGTCCGAGGGGCGTTGCAGGACCTGGGGCTGACCACGGGGTACGGGCAGGTGGCCGGTTCCTTCTGCGATGGGAGGTTCAACCTGGTCCATGGGGGCAAGAAGCTGGCCGGCACCGCCCAGCGATGGCGGGGCGCGGGGCCCGGATCCAGTAGGGGGGACGGCTACATTCTCGGTCACATGGTCCTATTCGTGGAAGGTGATGTGGAGGGGGCTACCCGGGCCGTGAACCGGCTTTTGCGTACGGCGGGGGGCGAGGGGCGATTCCGGGAGGAGGCCCACGGAACGGTGGTGGCGGCCCTGGCCACCGGGGGAGTGCTGGGGAGTGGGGGGCCACCCGGTTCGTGGGGACCGAACGGGAATGATCGGGAGGCGGACGGCGCGAGTGGTGACGGGGAGGGTGCGATCCCACCCGCCGCAGAGCCCACGGTCGAAGTGGTGCGCCGGGCCGTGCGCCGGCGCCTCGAGGCTTCGCTTCGATTGAGGGAGAAAGGATGACGACGGAAGCGCCACCCAAGCTCCACATGGTGCGTTTCGGGGTGGAGGTGACCACCAAGGGGCGGGGAACCCGGAGGCACTTCCAGAACCGCCTGGTCCGAAACCTAACCGATGCCATCGAATCCGAGGGCCATAAGGCCTCCGTAGAGAGCAGATGGAGCCGCCTCCTGGTGGAGGTCTCCGCGCCGGAGGCCCTCGAGGCCATGTCCCGGGTCTTCGGGATCAGCTCCATCTCCCCGGTGGACGCCCGGATCCCGGCCGACCTGGAGGAGATCGTGGCCCGGGGCGAGGAGCTCTTCGCGGAGCGGGTGCGGGGCAAGACCTTCGCAGTCGAGGCTCGACGGGTGGGCTCCCACGACTTTCGCTCCCAGGACGTCAGAGAGCGACTGGGGGCGGCGCTCCTCCCCCACTCGGCCGGGGTGAACCTGGACGACCCTGAGGCCACCGTCTCCGTGGAGGTTCGGGACCAGGAAGCGTTTCTCTTTTCCGAAAGGGTCCCCGGGCACGGTGGGCTCCCGTTGGGGGTGGAAGGCAAGGCCGTCTGCCTCCTTTCGGGAGGGTTCGATTCGGCCGTGGCGGCCTGGCACCTCCTGAAGCGAGGTGTATCCCTGGAGTACGTGTTCTGTAATCTGGGAGGAGCCGCCTACGAGCGTTCCGTCCTGGCCCTGGCCAAGGTGTTGGCGGACCGGTGGAGCTACGGGGACCGGCCCCGGATCCATGTGCTGGAGTTCGGCCCCACGGTGGACGCGCTCCGAAGCCACACCACCGGCGGGTATTGGCAGGTGCTCCTGAAGAGACTCATGTACCGGGCGGCGGGCGCGGTGGCCGAGGACGTGGGGGGCGATGGCGTGGTGACGGGAGAGTCTCTGGGCCAGGTGTCGTCGCAAACCCTGGGAAACCTCCGGGCGATCGACGATGCCGTGGACCTTCCGGTCTTCCGTCCCCTTCTGGGGATGGAGAAGATGGACATCGTTGAGCGGGCCCACGCCATCGGTACCGGTGCCATCAGCGCCCGGGTTCGCGAGTACTGCGCCATCTACGAGGGCAAACCCGTGACGCACGCACGACCGGACCGGGTTGCGAAGGAAGAGGAGAAGCTCCCGGAGGATCTTCTGGACGAGCCGATCCGGGGCAGGAAGGTGGTGGATCTACGCTCTCTGGACCCGGTGGAGTTGGTGGCCCCCTACCTGTTCGTGGAGGAGATCCCGCGGGACGCCGTGGTTCTCGATCTTAGGAGTCGGAGGGATTTCGAGGCCTGGCACGTGCCGGGAGCCGTCCGGAAGGACCCCTCCGAGCTTCGGCCCGACCGCGTCAGGGACCTCGAGAAGGAGGAGACGTACCTCTTGTACTGTGAACACGGGCTCCAGTCGGCGGATGCCGCCGAGGCCATGCAGCGGGAGGGATACGAGGCCTACGCTTTCCGGGGAGGGCTCGGGAGGCTGAGGAAGGCGGTCACCGCCACCACCTGAAGGGGACGGGATCCCCGAGGCGGCAGCCGCCGCTAACGACCCGGGTTGCGATGCGCCGGGAGGGCTTGTCGGGAGGTCTAGTCCGGGCCCACCTCCTTCAGCCGCCGGTCCGCCATCCTGGCAAAGTCAGCGATCGTCTCCACCGCACCCACGAAGAAGTCCGGCGTGATGTTATCGAAGGTATCGGACGGATCGTGGTACCCGGGATGGTCCTCCACCCCGAAGTAGAGGAAGGGTATACCGATCTCGTGGAACGCGGCATGGTCCGAGGCCATGGTCCAGTCCTCTCCGGGCGGAAGGTCGGGGCGGTCGTGGCCGCGGAGAAGATCCACTTCCGGGGCCGGCTCCACCTCGTCCAGGAGGTTGCCCAGGACCGGGTAGTGATACGTCCCGGCCGCGTAGAGCTCGCCCACCTCGCTCCGGCTCACCATGTCCAGATTCAGGTTCATGCGGACTCGTTCCATCTCCAGCGGCGGGTCGTCCACGAAGGCCCGGGCACCCTGGAGACCCATTTCCTCGGCGTCCATGGCCACGAAGACCACGGTGTGTTCCGGCGGATCGTCCACGAAATCCTGGGCCAAGGCCAGGAGGCCTGCCGTCCCCGACGCGTTGTCGTCGGCGCCATTGTAGATCTCCCCGTTGCGGACCCCCAGGTGGTCGTAGTGTGCGGTGACCACCAGGACCGGATCCGGGTCGCGGGTTCCGGAGACGTAGCCCGCCAGATTGATCCCCTCGAAGGTTCCCCCCGTCTGGGGGTGGACGGCCTCGAACGGAAGCTCGAAGCCCCCGGGGAAAGACTCCAGCCCGATCTCTTCGAAGCGTTCCAGAAGATACCGGCGGGCCCGTTCCCCGCCCGGAGTGCCGGCCTCCCGGCCTTCCATGGAGTCGTGGGCCAGTACCTCCACGTCCCGCAGGAGTTGATCCCGGTCCACCCCTGCCTGGATCGGAAGGGCAGGCGGCCCCATCGTAGGCGTTGCAGGGATCGGCGTCTCCGTGGCGGGACCCCCGGCTGCCCAGAGGCCCAGAACCAGCGGGAGGGCGAAGGCGCCTCCCCGTGAAAGCGGTCCCGCGGTGGCCCTCCCCTCCGTTCGGACGGACCTCGCCGACGGCTCATGACAACACGCGTCCATTCGTCCCATCGTTCCTCGTCCCGTTCGCTGTGTGATAGGCCATGGTACCATCGGTCCCATTCGGGGGATCCCGGGAAACGAACTCCTGGGGAATGGGTTAGACGGTTAGTTTGCGGTCCCGCAATGGGACGAGCCGGTGGCCCCAGCATGGAGTGACCCTACAGTGCGTCGCCTTTTCGCCGTCGTTGCGTTCGTCACCCTCACGGTGCTGCCCCTCCCTCTCCAGGGCCAGGTCCCCTTGGAGGAATACGGGGAGCGCCGTCAGGCCTTGGCCGAAGAGGTGGGTGAGGGTGTCATTCTCCTGGTAGGCGAAGCGGAGCCACCCCAGGACTACATCCGCTTCTTCCAGAACTCCCCCTTTCAGTACCTGACCGGTTTCCGGGAGACGAACGCCATGGTCGTCATGGCTTCCGGGTCGGGCGGATGGGAGGAGCGCATCTTCGTGAATCCCCGCGACCCGGCCACGGAGACGTGGGAAGGGCTTCGGTTCGGCCCGGAGCGTGCCGAGGAGGTTACCGGGATACCAGCCCGGAGCCTCGAGGAGCTGCAGGAGGAGCTGAACTCCCACCTGGCGGATGGCGAGCCCCTCTACGTGGTGGGCGATGTGGACCCCGAAGCCGACATCCTCACGCAGGACACCCAGAGGGTTCTCCGCTTGCTGGATGACCGGGATGTGGAGATCCGAAATGTCACGGGTATTGTCGACGGCCTTAGACAGATCAAGAGCGAGGCCGAGCAGGACCTGCTTCGAAGGAGCGTGGAGATCACGGTCCTGGCGCACAAGGACATCATGCGGAAGATGGAGCCCGGCCTGGGCGAGTTCGAGCTTCAGGCCCTGGCTGAGTACACCTTCCGGCGTTACGGGGCGGACCGGCCCGCCTTCGCCTCCATCGTCGGTTCCGGGCCCAACTCCACCATCCTCCACTACAATGAGAACGACAGCTTCGTCGAGGATGGAGAAGTGGTGAAGATCGACATCGGCGCATCCTATCAGGGGTATGCAGGCGACATCACCCGGACCTACCCGGCCAACGGGACCTTCTCGGAGGCCCAACGGGAGATCTACGAGATCGTCCTGGAGGCCCAGAAGGCGGCGGAGGAGGCGGCCGAGCCCGGAGCCCCCCGGGACCTCATGTTCCAGGAGGCGAACCGGGTGCTTGCCATGGGCCTGGCGGAGTTGGGGCTCATCGAAGCCCCGGGCGCCACCTACGATTGTGAAACCCCGGCCGGGGCCTTGGCCGAGTGCCCCCAGCTCATGATGTACTACATGCATGGGCTCAGTCACGGCATCGGCCTGGATGTCCACGACCCCTGGCCCGCGACGCTGGAACCTGGAACGGCATTCACCATCGAGCCCGGCATCTACGTCCGGCCGAACCTTCTGGAGATCCTACCGGACACGGATCGGAACCAGGCGCTCGTCGAGGCCATCGAGCCCACCTTCGAGCGCTACAAGGAGATCGGCGTCCGGATCGAGGACGACTACTTGATGACGGAGGACGGCCTGGAGTGGCTATCGGCGGACCTCCCCCGGGAGGTTGACGAACTGGAGGCGGCCATGGCCGAGCCTTGGGGCGGGCCGACCCCGCGGATCTCGGACGTGGTGGAGTGGTACCGGGACTTCCAGGTGCCCCGTTGGGAACATCGGTGAGTCCTGCCCCGATTACATTGAGGTAGGCCCTCACCGCGAGCGGGTCGGACCACGACGGAGACGCTCCGCCTCGCTAGTGTGGTGTCGCAGAAGTCCCGTGAAGCACCGAGAGGGTCGAAGCGCCGCTCCAGCAAGGCGCGACGACGAGGCATAGCAGCGCTACGTCGAGGAGGAGCAACACAGCTGGAGCGGAT
>SKSR01000041.1 GCA_007122885.1 Gemmatimonadota bacterium | reverse complement strand
TCGGGGCGGCGCCAGATCCTGACCCGGGCCGGCCACCTGGATCTCGTCGCAGGCGAGCAAGAACCCCAGGAGGAGAAGAGCGGGGGCGCGGGAGCGAAGGGTCATCGAAACTCCGGACAGGCCCACCGTCAGTCCAGATCGTCCAACGGCGGGAGGCCCAGGTCCTGGTCCCGGCCGCCCCGGTCCCGACTCCGGAGGCGGTGGTCGAACCGGAGATCCCGGTTCGCAAGATGCCGGACCTCGAAGACGAAGCTCCAGTTCCCCGCCGCCGTCTGGCGGAAACCGAAGTTGGCCTCCCAATCGTGCAAGTCCCGGCGAAGCTGCAGGTTGTGATCCACGAAACGGCCGTCGTTCACGTCGTAGGAGGTGGACCAGTTCACGTTCCAGTGGTCGGTGGGCTGGAAACTCATGGTGCCCCGGATCATCTGCGCCGCCTGGCCTCCGGTGGTTCCCGCCGGGGTTTCCCGGGGTCGCCGGAGCGAGTAGGAAACCCGGGCGTTCCACTCTCCTCGGCCCACATCCATTCCGGCCCCGGGGCCGTCCCCCGGCACCATTCGGTCACTCCTCGCCGGGTCCCGTTCGTCCAGGGGGTCGGCGTCCGGATCCTCCGGGTCCTCCACCTCCTCCGGCTCGTCCTCCGGGGCCTCCAACCCCAGCAGGCCGTAGATCATTTGGGCCACCGTGGAGCGCTGGTTCAGGGTGAAGGAGAAGTTCATCTGGGAGAGGTGGGGCGCCAGCCGCCGCCGCTCCCCTTCCTCCGAGGGGGGCTCGAAGAGGTCATGCTCCATGGAGATCGTGAGCCCCTGGAGGAAGTCGGAGGAGACCTGGTTCTGGAGCCGCGTGGTGGTGACTCCGGCCAGGAAGTACCCCAGGGAGTCGGCCTCCACCAGATCGTAGGTCACCGCCGAGGTCCGAAGCCCCAGGAGCTGCACCACCTCCGAGCGCGGCCGGCGGCGGGGCCCGTCGTCGTCCCCGACCTCCCCCTCCTCCTCCATCTCGTCTTCCAGGCTCGGGAACTCCAACTCCTCGTCCAGAGCCTCCTGAAGCGGGCCCTCCTCACCCTCCGGGACTTCCTCCGCTGGTCTCTCCGACGGCTCGTCCTGGTCCTCATCCGGCCGGACCCGGGCTTCGAAGGTCTGGCTGAAGCCCACCCGGATTTCGTTCCGCACCCGACTCTCCCGGGCCCCGAAGACTCGGCGCTGGAGGTCGGAGGGAGTCACCTCCGGGGCGTAGGAGTATTCGATGCTGGGGGTGACCTTGTGGCGGATGGCATCGTAGTTCCGGAAGCCGGGGAAGAAGCCGTATACGTCGGTCCGGAGCCGGGCGCCGAAGGAGGTCCGGACGGGGGCGCTCACGTAGTTCTCCAGGGCGTCCGGGATCGTGTCCGAACGGGCGAAGCGCTGCTCCACCGATATCCGGGGGGTGAAGGTGCTGGACCCCAGGAAGTTCTGCTGGTAGCTCAGGCCGGTACTCCACCGGATCTCGGATTCCGACAGGTCCCGGCCCGGCACTCCGAGGCCGTCCAGGGGCCCCTCCAGCTCCTCGCCGAAGAGGCCGTCGTGGCTCCGGTCCCGTCCCGAGAAGAAGTCCGACGGCACGTCCCGGTAGCTCTCCTCCTCGAAACGGAACTGGTTCGAAAGGGAAAAGTTGCCCAACCCCAAGCTCACACCCACCCGTCCCTCGGTGGCGAGACGGTCAGCGTCGCCGAGCTGGAACTCGTCCGAGTCCTGGGCCGGCCGCCCCCGCGTCCTCCGGTTGAAGCTCGTGTTCCCGGAGAGGTTCAGGTTGTTGTACCAGTTCGCCTGCGCCGGCGGTGCCTCGAACAGGGTGAGGGTGGAGAGGGAAAGGCTCGCCGTGGGCAGCGTGGACTCCACCCGGTCGTCGCTCAGGAACTGACGCCGGTTCGCGCCGAGGGAGAGAGTGCCCCAGTCGAACCGGTGGTTGAGCCCCCCTTCCGAGTCGATGGAACGGGTGACCTCCTCCGGGTCGAAGGACTGCTCCCGGACAAAGTCGGAGCTGGAGGCGAAACGCCCCGAGGCACGGATCCGGGTCCGCTCCGAATACTCCCAGTTGTGCCGGGTGTTCAGCGTGAGCTCCCTCTGGCCCGTGTCCCTCCAGAAGTGACGGAAGGAGATGTTGCCGTCCAGGAACTGGCGGGCCCAGTTGTAGCGGATCTGGCTCGTCAGGGCGATGTAGTTGTTGCTGAACCAATCGAACGCCACCTCCGCATCCGAGTAGTCGCTCATGGCCCAGTAGTACCCCAAGTTCGAGAGCCTCCGCTGATGTCCCTCGGAGGTCCGGACCACGTCGTTCATCGAGAAACTGGGGGTGAGGAGGCCGCTGGCCCGGCCGGAGCCCAGGGACTGGGCCATGAAGGGAATCCACGCCACCGGTACGTCGTCGAAGACGAGGCGCACCGAACGGGCCACCAGGACGTCGTCCCGGATGACCTTCATGTTCCGGGCCTGGAAGTGGTAGTGGGGGTGCTCGTTCTCACAGGAGGTGAAGCGGGCCTCGCTCATCCACGCTTCTCGCTCGTCCACCGAGTCCAACTCACCCCAGACGATCCAGTTGCCGCCCCCCTCCCGATACTCGGTTCTGGACTCCCTGGCGGTTCCTCGCCTCTGGCCCAGGTCGTAGATGAGCGTCCGACTCGTCAGGGGCTCGGCCTGCTCCGAGGTAAGGGTCGTGCTCCCAGTGGTCCGAACCCGCCGGGCCCGGTCGTCGTAGATGATGGAGGAGTCGGCCTCCACCTGAGCCCCGTCGCCGGAGAAACGGGCCCTCCGTTCTTCGTCGCCGGAAAGCACCAGACTCCGGTCCCGGGCCTCGAAGTCGGCCCTCTTCGCCTCGTAGCGTGAACGCTCGAATCCGGGAAGTCCCAGAAGGACCTCCATGACCGAGTCCGCCGGGCTCAGATCGTCTCCGCGGCGCCGGTCGTCCTCCTCCCGGGCGGCGGCCACCACCGAGTCCCGCGGAAGGGGCCGGGTGCTCTCACGGATCCGGTCCAGGACCCGGTCCCGTATGGTGTCCGCCTGGCTCTCCGACGCACCCGCGCCCTCCTGGGCTGCCACGGGCTCGGTCCCCACCCCCGTGGCCGCGGCCAGAAGGGCCAGAGCCGCCGTCAGAACCGGGAGCCGGGCCCGTGCCACCACCGGCCTCAGCTCGACTCCACGGCCCCCGGCGGCGGATCCGGAGAGGGCTCCAGGGGCTCCTCCTCCTGCTCCGCCTTCCGACGGTGGATGATCCTCGAGAGGACGATGCTGATCTCGTAGAGGACCACCATGGGTACGATCATCATGAAGGTGGAGGCGATGTCCCCGGGGGTGATCATGCTGGCCAGGATCGTCACGGCCACGATGGAGTGGCGACGCTTGTCCTTGAGGAACTCAGGGGTGATGAGCCCCATGGCCGAGAGGATCATGACCACGACGGGGAGCTCGAAGACGATCCCGAAGGCCAGGAGGAGCCGCACCACGAAGCCCAGGTACATTCCCGCCTCGATGGCGGCCTCCAGGAAGTCCTGCTGAAACCCCATGAGGAAACGGAGCGCCAGCGGGAGCACGGCGAAGTACGCCAGGGCCACGCCGGCGGCGAAGAGGAAGAGGCCGAAGTACAGGCTCGGGACGATGACCTTCTTCTCGTCCTCCTTCAGAGCCGGTGCCAGGAAGACCCAGATCTGGTAGACGACGATGGGGAACGCCAGGACCAGCCCGATGATCAGGGAGAGCTTCAGGGTGAAGAAGAACGGGGTGGCCGGCGAGAAGAAGAGGAGATCCGTGCCGTTCAGGTACGGGCGCACGGGGCGCAGGAGGAGCTCCATCACGTCGAAGTATTGGACCAGGATGAAGCCCACCACCGTGCCCAGGCCCACCGCCAGGAAGCTCCAGAGGATCCTCCAGCGGAACTCCTCCAGATGATCCAGGAAGGGCATTTCCCCTTCGGAACTCCTGCTTCTGGCGCTCATGGACCCGGGAATACGTGGGAGGTGCGTGGGAAGGGCTTCGCGAGGGGAGGCACTGCGTTCAGAAGGGTAGCTCCACCTGGTTCCTGGCCTGAATCTCCCGCTTGCCCCGCAGGTTCATTTCGTCGACGAACTCCTGAAACTCGTCGGCGTCCTGGAAGTTCCGGTACACGGATGCGAATCGGACGTACGCCACCCGGTCCAGTGGCTTCAGGAGCTCCATGACCAGGCCCCCGATCTCGGAGCTCGGTACCTCCGGCCTGGCCTGTCGCGACAGGGCATCCTCCACCTGGTCCACGATGTGCTCCACCTCGGAGGCGGGTACCGGGCGCTTGGCGCAGGCGAGCTCCAGGCTCCGCAGAAGCTTCCGCCGCTCGAACTCCTCCGAGCTCCCGTTCCGCTTCAGAACCTGGACGGGCCGTTCCTCCACGTACTCGTAGGTGGTGAAGCGCGCCCCGCAGGAGGAACACTCCCGACGCCGGCGAACCGCCCTTCCGCCCCGGCTCGTCCGGGTGTCGACCACCCGGTTGCCCATGGCGTCACACTCGGGGCAGCGCACGCTCGTCCGGACCCAGACGGGAGCGAGGGCTCATGGAAGGTCCCGGAGTCGCTCTTCCGCCGCGTCGGCGGCGTCCGTGTCCGGGTACGTGTTCACCACCCGCTCCAGGTATTCCTCGGCCAGCTCGTATTCCTCCCCCTCCAGGTATAGTTCCCCTACTCGGAGGAGGGCGTCGGGCACCCGGACCGCCGTGGGATGAAGCTCCTGAATCCGAAGGAACCCCTCGATCGCTTCCTCCCGGTCACCCTCCTGGGCCTGGATCTCGGCCAGGAAGTATCGGACGTCCGGGGTGAGCTGATGGTCGGGGAACCGCTCGCGGAAATCCTCGAACGCACGCCGGGCCGTGCCCAGGGAGCCCCTGTTGAACTGGGTCACTGCCGCGTTGAACAGCTCCCGGGCCCCTTCCGCGTCGCCTGGGTCCGCGTCCTCGGCGTCCCACATCCACCAGGGCTGGCCTCCGGTACCGGGAGCGGGCTGTGCCGCCTGCCGCCTCTGGTCCTCGAGCTGATCCCGGAGCCCGGCCAGGACCTGCTGGCTCTGCCCGGTAAGGGCCTGGAGCTCGATGACCTGGTCCTGGACGTCGAGGATCCGCTGGTTCATCTCGCCCCGGATCCCCGTGAGCATCCGGCTCTGCTGTCGAATCGAGTCCTGCGTCACCCAGTGGAGACGTTCCAGCTCGTTCAGGAGGCGTTCCTGCCGGTCGGCCAGGGCACGCATGTCCTCCCGGAGTTCCCGCACATCTCCCTTCGTGGCGCAGGCCCCCAGAATGAGAACGAGAGACAGGCCGATGAGAATTCCGAAGCCCGGCCGACCCCTCGCCAACACGGAGGAGCCGCCTCCCTTCCTTTCTCGGCTCGACGCTCTTTTCCTGCCTGCCTTCATCGTCCCTCCTTCACGTCCTCGCGACCCCTTCACCGCCGCTCCGGGCCGGAGCGGTGAGCGCTCCGGCCCGAAACGGCGGCTTCACTCCCCGGAGCCGGGGGACGGATCCCTCAAATATTGGGCGGGTTGATCTGATCTTCACCCGCAGTGATGATGAACTCGGCCCGCCGGTTCTGGGCCCACGCTTCCTCGTTGCTCTGAGCCGCCAGCGGCCGTTCCTCCCCGAAGGACACCGTCTCGAACCGGTCCTCGGAGATCCCATAGTTCACCAGGAACTGCTTCACCGCCTCGGCCCGTCGGTTCCCCAAAGCCAGGTTGTACTCCACCGACCCCCTCTCGTCGGTGTGCCCCTCGATCCGGAGCCGGACGTTCGGGCTGGCCTGCAGGATCTCCACCTTTTCCAGGAGGATCTCTTCGGTGTCGGGCCGGATCGTGGACTCGTCGAAGTCGAAGTGCACCCGCTCCGTAAGAACCGCCCGGGCGGCCTCGATGGCCCGCGCCCGCTCATCCTCGTCCGCCGAGGTGTCGGTCTCCTCCACCACCTCCTCGGGTTCCTCCACGGGCTCCTCCTCGGCCGGCGGCGCCGGCGGGGGGGGCTCATCCCTCCGACACGCCGTCAGCGGCAGAAGGGCGAGCAGCAGTGCCACTAACAAATAACGAGGGTTGGTCATCAGCGATGCTCCTGAGTTGAAAGGTCCGCGAACCCCGTTCGCTCTCGTTGTGGAGGGCCCGCGGCGTAAGCTGGGAAGCCGGGGACCGCCGCGTCACGGTCACCCCATGGGCCGCCACCCGGACGGTTTGAACCTCCAGCTCCACCGGCGGTGGTCTTTCGCCAATCGTAGCGACCGCCGACCCGGGGGCAAGCCCCCGGGTCGGCGGCACTAACGAAAGTGTCCGTACTACACCGGAAACGAGGTAAGGATTCCCTCGCCCCCGATCCGGCCGGGGAGCCCTCGACTCCCGGGCTGCGGCCGGCTGACGGCCCTGCTCCGTAAGCATATACGTCCTATCGGGCCGCTTCGCAACGCCTGTTCATCCGACGCCGGCCCTGAGCGGTCAGTGGTCCACCGCCCGAAGCTGCTCTTGCACACGAGGTGCCAGGGAGGGAGACCACGCCGGAAGCCGGGCACGCATCCCCGAGACGAGCTGCCGCATGTTGCCGGTAACCGCGTCCACCACGAAAAGCCCCCGGCCCGTCCGTCGCTCCCCCTCCACGACCAGATGGCGCCCGTCCGGTGCCCAGCTCGGATCCTCATTCCTCCCCTCGAAGGTGAGCTGGACGACCCGGCTGTTCATCCCCCCATCCATCTCCGCCACCAGGATCTGGTAGGGCTGACCCCGCTCCGCCCGGCCGTGGAAGGCGATTCGATCCCCCAGGGCGGACCACTCCGGGGAAGTGAAGTAGCTGGGCTGCCCGTAGATGAAGGGGGAGATCATCCGGGGCTCGCCTCCGTCGGCGGGCATCGTGTAGATCTGGGGCACACCCAGGCCCAGCCGGTTCGAGTTGAAGACCACTCGGCTCCCGTCGGGAGAGTACCGGGGCGAGATGTCCTCCCACCGGCTCTCGGTGAGGTTCTCCAGACAGCAATCCCGAGCCACGTCGTAGGTGTAGATCCCGCTCCGGCCTCCGCCGACGATGGAGAAGATGAGCTTGTCTCCATCCGGGTGGTAGCTCGGGGTCATGTAGTCCCCGCTCCTCTGGGCGGACACCTGCCTCTCCTCTCCCGTATCCAGGTTGAGCTCGTAGATACGGGGCAGCCCCGTCCGGTACGAGGTGAACGCCACCCGCCGCCCGTCCGGCGACCAGGCCGGAGAGAGGGCCAGGGAGCGGTGGTTGGTCACCCTCTGGAGATTCTCCCCGTCCGAGTCCACCATCCAGATCTCCTGGTTCCCCTCCGATCCCGTCCGGGAGAAGGCGATCCGGCTTGCGGCCATGCCGGGCTCATCGAAAACCCACTGCACCACCGCATCGGAAGCGATGTGGGAAGCCATGCGGAAGTTGTCCGAATCCCTCGACGGGATGGGGAACCGACCCTGGTCCACCACTTCCCGGAACACCACGTCGTGGAGCTCCAGGACGAGGATGTAGCCGTCACCGGAACCCTCCACCCGACCCGTCAGGATCCAGTCCACGTTCATCTGGTCCCAGAGGCCGTAGTCGAGCTCGGGACCGATCACCGCGGCCGGCAGGGAGTCCATCACGACGAAACGGTTCGAGTAGCGAAGGTCCCGGGAGACGATCCGCTCGACCTGGGAGGCCACCTCCTGCCCCCCGAAACGGCCCGTGAAGGGGAGAATGGCGATGGGCGGCGAGTACCGGGCCTCGTAGGTCAGGCCCAGACTCACTCCGGGGAACCGATCCACCTCCTGTCCCTGCAGGGCACTGGGCGGGGGGAGGACCGCCAGGGCCAGGAGCGGCGCCAGGAGGGCTCCGAGCCGGCCGGCGAAGGGCCGGCCGAAGGCTCGCTGGGTCGAGCGGGGGGAATGGTCCATGTTGGTTCCTCGGGTATTCGGTGGCACCCGCCGGGCGGATAGCCGAACGGTCATCGGCCTCCCCCGTCGGGAGAAAAGCTGAACCGGATGGGAAGTGCGTCCCAGGGAAGCTCGTCGGGCAAGGGGCCGAAGCGCCCTTCGCCGGCGCACTCCACCGCACCCTGGGCCTCGATGTCGAAGGAAACGTTCCCGGAGCCGTCGGCCAGCCGTATGGTCCCAGTGGGCACCGTGCCGTCCGCCTGGATCTCGAATTGGACCACGGCCGTCCAGTTCCCACTTCCTCGCCACCGGAAGCACCGGTTTATCTGCCGGATGATGTTCTCGTAGTACACCGGAAAATCCCGGCGGAGCCCCTCCATCCGAACCCGGATGTCCTCGGCGGTGGCCTCCTCGGGCTCCTCCTCCACCTCGGTGGGGGTCTCCCGCTGGGGCTCCGGGTCCGGGTCGGGCTCCGGCTCCGGTTCAGGCTCGGGTTCAGGCTCAGGTTCCGGTTCAGGCTCAGGTTCCGGTTCGGGCTCCGGCTCCGGTTCCGGTTCCGG
>SKSR01000320.1 GCA_007122885.1 Gemmatimonadota bacterium | reverse complement strand
GTCCTTGAGCGAGCCCGATGCCCTCGTCCATGGCAGGATCCGATGCTCCCGTCCCGGAGCGGACGCGATGCTCTCGTTCATGGTGGAAGGGGGCGCTCCGGTTGAGGGAACGGTCCGAGGCCTTCATCCATGGCGGAAGGCGACGGTCCCGGACAGAGCGGGGGGTTCTCGGTAGGAGGCGGGCGCCTTCCGCACGACGGCTGGCCCCTTCCAGAACACGGCCCCCCCTCTTCGGGTTCCGAGCAGGCCGCTCTCCGCCGAACATCCGTCACTCTCAAGCAGACGCCCATCGCTTTCCGTCGAAAGCAAGCCCTCGCGAGCGGCAGCCTCGGACGGGAACGCACCTCCATCGCCCGGAAACCCACAGAGACCGAGGCACTGCCGGAGGGCCCGCTCATCGCTCCCGTGCCCGGTTCAGCTGAACCGGGCACGGACCGTCCTCCGACCTGCAGACCCCTCAGGCCGTGGACTTCCGGGCGTGAACTGCCGGACCGGGGGCTGCCTGACCGTTGGCTACCCGACCGTCGGCTACCCGACCGTTGGCTACCTGACCGTTGGCTACCCGACCGTCGGCTACCTGACCGTTGGCTACCCGACCGTCGGCTACCGGACCGGGGGCTGCCTGACCGGGGGTTACCTGACCGTGGCCTACCTGACCGGGGGCCGCCAGGCCGTGGCGCCTCGGCCCGTGGACCTTGGAGCCACGGTCGTGCACTCAGTCAGTCGCTTGCACTCAGCCGCCCGCGGCCGGCCACCCCCTCGCACTCGATCACATGCCCAATTCCCCACCGCCCGCCAGACCCACCACCGATTGCCCACGGACCCGCCCCCGCCCCCCGGAATTGCCCAGACGCCGGAGTCCAGGCAGCCGCGCGGAATCGTCCGCCCGTCCCCCCACTCCTGTCCGAGATTCACCTACCCGAATCCTCCTCCCCCCGCCTTGCACATGGAAGGACGTAGGGCGATCCTTCGAGTGTAATGACTGCTTTCAATGCCTTCGTGACACCCGAGTATCCGGTCCTCTTCAGCCTCGAGGGTGGAGAGGACGAAGCGCTCCCGTGGGAGCCGTCCGGAGATGTCTTCGACCCCCTCCAGGATGAGGGTGCGGGCGATGATCCTTCGGTCCCCCCGGGCTACGTGGGGATCTCCATCGCCCTCCTGGTGAAGGGGATGCCGTCCTTTCTGACCACTCACGTGGTGGAGGCGTCGGACGCGCCTGACATCGTCGAATCCCTGGAGAGTGGGGACGCCCGCGTGGCGGTGGTGGGTGTCACGGTCGATGCAGCGGAGGAGTTGCCCGAAGGTGTGACGCCTGCCGAGGGAGGAAAGCATCCGGCAGCCTTCGTGAGCCTCCTCTGTGGGGACGGAAGGCGACTGGCAGTGGCCCGGATCGTGGCGCGAGACGACAGCCACAGCCCGGAGGCACTGGCCAAGTACGTGATCAAGCAGATTTCCCGGGGAGTGCAGGTTCCCGATCTGGCTTCGGCGCGGTAATACCCTGAGCCGTGCGGGCCACGGCGGTGCCGGGAACATCGAGACCTCTCGCCAGGAGCAATCGAGACCTCTCGCCAGGAACATCGAGACGCCTCGGGAACCCCGCAGACGACGGGCAGCATCACGATGGTCCCGGAATCCTTTCGGCGTGGGAGCGGGGTCCAGCCCCCACCCCGATGGAAGAGGCACCTCGCACCACCGATCGACCTTCGGGCGGCCCGTCGACCTTAGGCGCACCATCCATTCCATCCACAGGAGGACCCTATGGTGTGGTACCCGATCTACCCGGAGGGAACCCGGGTGAGGATCCGCAGGGGGAAGCAGCCCCTCGACCCCTCGATGGAGGGTCGAATCGGTCTCGTGGTGCACACGGACCTGAGGAACGCCAAGCGCTACGGGGTGACCCTGGACGGGGAGGACCGGGTCCGGACCTTCCTTGAGGACGAACTGGAGCGGGAGGGCGAGACGAGCCCAGCCACCGCCAACCACTAGCCGGGCCGCGAAGATTCGGCGGACACCGTGGACGCTGGAGCGGCGGGCTGAAGGCGGGCTGAAGGCGGGCTGGCGGAAGGACTCGCCCTAGACCTGGCGGCGCGACTCGCCGTAGACGCGGTACCGGGACTCACCATAGTGGCCGGCCCGCAGGCCGGGACTCCAGGGAAAGGGAACCGCACCGGAGCAGGCCCAGGGAGGGCTGAAATTCATGACGAACCGTCTGGCCCAGGAAGCGAGCCCATACCTCCTCCAGCACAAGGACAACCCGGTGGACTGGTATCCATGGGGCCAGGAGGCCTTCCGTAAGGCCCGGGAGGAGGACCGCCCCATCCTCCTCTCCATCGGGTACTCCTCCTGCCACTGGTGCCATGTCATGGAGCGGGAGTCCTTCGACGACCGGCAGGTGGCGGAATTCATGAATGCCGCCTTCGTGAACGTGAAGGTGGACCGGGAGGAGCGCCCCGATGTGGACTCGGTCTACATGAAGGCGGTCCAGGCCATGACCGGCCACGGAGGATGGCCCCTCACCGCGTTCCTCACCCCCGACGGAACCCCCTACTACGGGGGCACCTACTTCCCGCCCCAGCCCCGGCACGGGATGCCCTCCTTCCTCCAGGTCCTGGACGCGGCGAGTCAGGCATACCGGAACCGAAAGGACGAGGTGGAGAAGGCGGCCGCCGAGATGAGGGACCTCCTGGAGCGGGCCTCCCGGCCCGGCAGGAGTGGGACCGCCCCGAACGTCGGCGAGGGGAGCCCCTCGGAGGCGGACGCCGCCGCCGGTGAAGGAGCGCCGGCCACTCCTCCCGTGGACGATCACCTTCTCAACCAGGCCGCGGCCTCCCTGATGGCCCGGTTCGACCCCGTCCACGGAGGGTTCGGTTCGGCCCCCAAGTTCCCACAGCCCGTCACCCTGGCCTTCCTCCTCCGAAGGCATCACGCCACGGGCCGGAAGGACCTCCTGGACGCGGTCCTCCTGACGCTCCGGAAGATGGCACGGGGAGGAATCCGGGATCACCTGGGCGGGGGCTTCCACCGGTACTCGGTGGACGCCCGGTGGCTCGTCCCGCACTTCGAGAAGATGCTCTACGACAACGCCCTCCTGGCGGGCCTCTGCCTGGAAGCATACCAGCTCACCGGGGACGAGGAGATGCGCAGGGTGGTAGAGGACACGCTGGACTACGTCCTCACCGATCTCCAGGACCCGGACGGGGGATTCTACTCGGCCCGGGACGCCGACTCGGAAGGGGAGGAGGGAACCTTCTACGTCTGGACCCCCGACCAGGTGGACCGGGTGCTTGGGGAAGAGGACGGCCCCCTCTTCCGGAGGGTCTACGATGTGAGCCCGGCGGGGAACTTCGAAGGGAAGAACATCCTCCACCTTCCCCACGACCCGGACGCCCTGGCCCGCCAGGAAGGAATGGCACGGGAGGAGCTGGACCAGCGGCTGGCCGGAATGCGGAAGAAGCTGGAGGAGGCCCGCCGGGAACGGGAGCATCCCTTCCGGGACGAGAAGATCCTCACCGGCTGGAACGGGCTCATGATCCGGACCCTGGCCGAGGCCGGGGCCGTCCTGAATCGGGACGATTATCGGGACGCCGCGCTGAAGGCCGCCGGGACCCTGACCGACGCCCTCTGGAAGGACGGGCGCCTCCTCCGGGTCCTCAAGGACGGCGAGGGGCGGATCCACGGGTTCCTGGAGGACTACGCCGCCCTGGGCAACGCGCTTCTCACCCTCCACGAGACCACCCTCGAGCCCCGCTGGCTCCAGCTCTCGGTGGAGATGGCGGAAAAAGTGCTGGAGCTCTTCCTGGACGAGGAAGAAGGGATCCTCTTCGACTCACCCTCCGACGGGGAGGCCCTGGTGGTCCGACCCCGGGACCCGACGGACACGGCCACTCCATCCGGAAACTCCCTGGCGGTGGAGCTCCTCCTCCGGCTGGGAGCCCTTCTGGACCGGAGCCGGTACCGGGAGCGGGCCGATGCCCTCATCCGGGCCGAGTCGGAGGGCCTCCGGAGGCTGGCCGGAGGGTTCGGATGGCTCCTGGCGGCCGCCGAGCGGCTGGGCCGTCCAGGGGTGGAGGTGGCCGTGATGGCCCCGCGGACAGGTGACGGCGCCGAGCGGACCCGGGAGCTCATCCACACCCTCCACCGGCCGTTCCTCCCGAACAAGGTGGTGACGGGCCAGGCGCCGGAGGACGAGGCCCCCGCCGTGCCCACTCCCCTTCTGAAAGGCCGTGAGGCTCGGAACGGCCAACCCACCGTCTACGTGTGCCAGGGCTACTCCTGCCGGGCGCCGGTGACGGAGCCCGAGGAGCTGGAGCGCACCTTGCACGAGGTCTTGGCCGGAGGGGAACCCGGCGGGGGGTCGGTGGCCAGGGGCTGAGGGGACGCCCCGCTCCGACGGGAACTCCAGGCCGGGCGGGGAAGGCCCGCCCCTGGGCACCGGCGCCGGCCCGATCCAGGCGGGCGCCGGCCACCACCACCGCCCCCGATCCCGTCCCGGACGAGGATCATCCGCCAACGGTGGCGCAGGAGCGGCGCCGGCCGCGGTCGCGCCCTAGGGCCACGCTCCGGAAAAATCCCCGATCCCGCTTGGCCCGTCAGGGGGCCTGCGACTATCTTGTCCTCGTCTTTATTTATGCGGACCCGGTTCACCGGATTCATGTGGATCCGGTTCAACGGAAACCGGACGGAAGCCCCCCGGCGGCACCAGCATAGGGATCTGCGATGGCGAGCGACGCTACGATCACGGAAGGAGCCCCCCACCTCCACGGTCTCACCGGCGAAGACCTCCTCCGCTTCTACAAGACGATGGTGGTCTCCCGGAAGATCGACGACCGGGAGATCAGCCTGAAGCGGCAGAACAAGATCTTCTTCCAGATCTCGGGGGCGGGCCACGAGGCCGTGCAGGTGGCCCTGGCGGAGCATACCCGGAGCGGATCCGACTGGTACTACTTCTATTACCGGGACCGAGCCTTCGCCCTGGCGCTGGGGCAGACCCCGGTGGATCACCTTCTGGAGGCCGTGGCCGCCGAGGACGATCCCAACAGCGGCGGACGCCAGATGCCCGCCCACTTCGGGGACACCCGCTACCGCATCGTGAGCGCATCCTCCCCCACAGGCACCCAGTTCCTCCACGCCGTGGGCACCTCGGAGGTGGCCTACCGGGCCAAGCTGGAGGAGTCCATCCGGGAGCGGATCGAGGAGTTCGAGGACGACGAGATCGTCGTCGTATGCTCCGGGGACGGAACCACCTCCGAGGGAGAGTTCTGGGAAGCCCTGAACACGGCGTGCAACCTGAAGCTCCCCGTCATCTTCCTCATCGAGGACAACGGATACGCCATCTCGGTACCGGTGGAGGTCCAGACGGCCGGAGGGAGCATCTCCAAGCTCGTGAGCGGCTTCCCCAACCTCTTCATCACGGAGTGCGACGGGACGGATGTCCTGGACTCGTACGAGAAGGCGGGAGAGGTGGTCCAGTATTGCCGGGAGGGGCGCGGTCCGGCCCTCCTACACGCCCACGTCACCCGGCCCTACTCCCACTCCATGTCCGACGACGAGCGGATGTACCGGCCGGAGTCGGAGCGGGAAGCGCAGGAGAAGCGGGACCCCCTCCGGAGGACCCGAGAGCTCATCCTCCAGGAAGGCTTGGCCACCGAGGAGGAGCTGGAGGCCCTGGAGGAGGAGGCCCACACCGAGGTGGCAGAGGCCGCGGACGAGGCCCTGGAGCATCCGCAGCCGCCCCAGGACACGGCCACCAAGTTCCTCTACTCGGAGGAGGTGGACCCCACCGGACCGGACTTCGACACGGAGGACGCGCCGGAGTACGAGGACGACCGGGAGCACACCATGGTCGACCTCATCAACGCCTGCCTCAAAGACGAGATGGAGCGGGACACCCGGATCGTGGTCTTCGGTGAGGACGTGGCCGACGCCTCCCGGGAGGAATTCCTGGAGGAAGTGGCCGGAAAGGGCGGGGTCTTCAAGGCCACGCACGGGCTCCAGAAGCGTTTCGGGGGTGTGCGAGTCTTCAACTCGCCCCTGGCTGAAGCGAACATCGTGGGCCGGGCGGTGGGGATGGCGGTCAGGGGTCTCAAGCCCGTGGTGGAGATCCAGTTCTTCGACTACATCTGGCCCGCTTTCCACCAGATCCGGAACGAGTTGGCCACCATGCGCTACCGCTCGGGCGGACACTGGTCGGCCCCGGCGGTGATCCGGGTGACCTACGGAGGCTACCTTCGCGGCGGCGGGATCTACCACTCCCAGACCGGAGAGACCCTCTTCACCCACACCCCCGGCATCCGAGTGGCTCTTCCCTCCAACGCCACGGACGCCAACGGCCTCCTCCGGACCGCCATCCGGTGTGAGGACCCGGTCCTCTTCCTGGAGCACAAGCACCTGTACCGGCAGGTCCACAACAAGGGCCGAAACCCGGGCAAGGACTTCATGGTCCCCTTCGGGAAGGCGAAGGTGGTCCGGGAGGGTTCGGACCTGACCATCGTCACCTGCGGAGCCCTGGTGAAGCGCTCCATGGACGCGGCCAAGGTGGCATCGGATAAGCACGGGATCGAGTGCGAGGTCATCGACCTCCGGACCGTGCAGCCCTTCGACATGGAACGGATAGCCGACTCGGTGAAGCGGACGAACAATGTACTGATCACCCACGAGGACTCCCTCTCCTGGGGGATCGGCTCGGAGATCGCCGCCCGGATCTCCGACGAGCTCTTCCCGTGGCTGGACGGACCCGTGCGCAGGATCGCCTCCAAGGACACCTGGGTGGCCTATTCGCCCCAGCTCGAGGAGGTCATCCTGCCGCAGTCCAAGGACGTCCTACAGGGCATACTGGACCTGGCGGAGTTCTGACGGACGACCGCGCGCCCCCGGAGTGGGTCCGGGAGTACGACGCCCGGGACTTCCCTCCGTTCTCCTACACGGCCGACGGAGTCGTCTTCTCCTTTGATCCGGAGCAAGGACTCCGGACCGCAACCGTCGTCCGGGACCCCCCGGGCCCCTTCGCCCACCTCCGGTCCTGGCCCGGGAGCCTGGTAGGCTGGAACCAGGACCGGGACGCCCGGGCCACCGTCCTGGCCCGCCTGGGCACCGTGGGCCTGGACGATCCCCCCTACCTGGAAGCACTGGACACCTACGACGCCCTGGGACGCGACCCACGGCAGTACGCCGACCACGGGGCCCGAGGGGTGAGCAAGGCGTTTCTGGCCATCGTGGAGCGCGATGCTGCGCCCGCCCTTCGTCCGGGGGGCCGCCACGGTCGCTCGCCCCGGTGGGACTCGGTCTACGAATACCTCCCGTGGGAGGACCGGCGCGGGAGCACACCGGATCAAGCGCATCCGATGCTGGAACCCCTTCGCGCCCTGGCCGGCGCCGGCGGCGATGGCCGGCCCTCCCGGGAACGGGCGGAGAGCGCCTTCGGAGCCCCCTGGAACGAGGAGAGGGCGGGGGAGCGGATCCGGCTGCTCATGGAGGCGGGCGCCCTCCCCGAATCCGCTCGGGACCGGTGGGGACGGGTGCCGGAGGAGTGGAGCTCACCGCTGGAGGCGGACCTGGGCCAGGACATGGCCTTCGACCACCGTCTCATGCTGGCGGACGCCCTGGGGAGGCTCCGGGGGAAGATCAAGTACCTCCCTGAAGCCCTCCGTTTCCTGGTGGGCGAGCGTTTTCCCCTCTCGGACCTCTACGAAGCGGTCACGGCGGTAGCCGGCCGCCCTCTGGACAAACCGAACTTCTGGAGGATGCTTACCCGGAGCCGGAGCACCCGGCTGGTGGAGTCCACCGGAGAGAAGGCCAGCGGAACCGGGAGGCCCGGCCCGCCACCCACCCTCTACCGATTCATCCCGGAGATTCACGCCCTACGGCTGGACCCCTCCCTCCGCTTTCCGTTCTCCGGGTTGTAGAACGCGCCTCGGGGTTGCAGCACCCTTCTCGGGGCGTAGACGCGTCCCAGGGCGTAGCACGCTTCTCGAAGTTGTAGTACGCGTCTCGGAGTTGTATCACCCGAGATCATTGTCTCATTGACAATACCCCTGGTGGGCATCATATTTGTCGGTCGAAAGGAACCGGCCGGATCGGAGGCATGCCCCCTCCAGGAGGAGACCCACCATGTCCGCATCGCCCCAGACCAAGGATACCATCCGGAGCCGGCTCATGGAGCGGCTTTCCGGGGTCGTCCCCGAATTCGAGCTGGAGCTCAAGGCCCAGGTGGCCGAAGAGGTGGAGGAGCTCAAGGCGGAGACGGGCGCCGTGGTCCTGGGCCACAACTACATGGAACCGGCCCTCTTCCACAGCGTCTGCGATCACAAGGGCGACTCGCTGGAGCTGGCCCGGGTGGCGGCCGAGACGTCCGGCGACCCCATCGTCTTCTGCGGGGTTCGGTTTATGGCCGAGACGGCCAAGATCCTGAACCCGGAGCGGACCGTCCTCCTTCCGGCCAAAAAGGCCGGCTGTTCCCTGGCCGCCTCCATCACCGGAGCCGACTCATGGACCGGCTCTCCGGGGTCGTTCCGGACTTCGAGCTGGAGCTCAAGGCCCACGTGGCCGAGGAAGTGGAGGAGCTCAAGGCGGAGACGGGCGCCGTGGTCCTGGGCCACAACTACATGGAACCGG
>SKSR01000130.1 GCA_007122885.1 Gemmatimonadota bacterium | reverse complement strand
GAACGGCGTGAAGATCTGCGCCGAGGGGTTCGGCGATCCAGCGGAGCCCACAGTGCTTCTGATCCACGGAGCGACGGCCTCCATGATGGCATGGGAGGACGATTTCTGCAGGCGGCTGATGTCCGGAGGCCGGTTCGTCATCCGCTACGATCATCGAGATACCGGCCGGTCCGTTAGCTACCCTCCCGGTTCACCTCCCTACAGTATGCGGGACCTGATGGAGGATGCGATCGGACTCATGGATGCGTTCGGCGTGGAAAAGGGACATCTCGTAGGCCGCTCGATGGGAGGGGGGATCGCGGCACTAGCGGCTCTCGAGTACCCGGACCGAGTCCGGTCCCTCACCTTGATGGCATCGAGCCCTGGAGGATCAGATCTCTCTCCCCCAGCCGAAGAGTTCGTGGCTTATGTGAAAAAGGGGCATCCCGGGTGGTCGGATAGGGAGGCGGTGATCGAATACGTGGTCGGATTGCTAAGGGTGTTCGACGGGGGCACGCCCGCCTTCAATGCCGAAGCCATCCGGGAGTCAGTGACCAGAGAGATCGATCGCACCGTGAACGTGGCCTCGAGCCAAACGAATCACTTCCGGATCGCGCTCGGCGAGCCTATCCGGAGTCGTCTCGACGAGATCCGTGCACCGACCCTGGTGATTCACGGGGAAGCGGATCCGATATTCCCCCTCGATCATGGAAGGGCTTGGGCGAGAGAGATCCCAGGCGCGAGGATCGTGATACTGCCGGGGACTGGGCACCTGTTGCTCTCGGCTACGTGGCACTCGAGCATTCCCGAGTTGCTGACGCACACGGCGGCCGCGTAGACATCCAATCATGAGCCCACCCTTCGTCCCGTGCGTTGGCGCCGTCTTCAGCGCGGATATCGCTGTCCCCGAACATGAGCAAGAGGCGCGGTTCTACTCGCGCGTGTTGAGCACCGGCGAGAGTCCGCTCTGGCGCGAAGCGGACTTGATGAACGATCTGGGCCTGCCGATCATCGGCTTGGGGGAGCGGAGTGCGGAGTATGCTCACCTTCCGCTCCAGTGGATGCCACACATTCAGGTCGCCGATGTGGCGGCCAGCGTGGAGCGGGCACTCGATCTCGGCGGAAGCGAGCTGATGCATTCGAAGGCCGGCGATGGAACGAGCGAATGGGCAGTTCTGCTCGACCCGAACGGGGCGGCGTTCGGGATCATCCCTGTCATTCCCGGGGAGGCGATTGCCTCGGGCAATGGAGTCGAATCGCCCGACGGGGCGACGTCTGTGGGTCGCATCTGCTGGCTCGATCTGACCGTATCCGACGCTTCCGCGACCCAAGCCTTCTATCGCGAGGTCGTTGGGTGGTCGGTGCAGGAGGTCGAGATGGAGGACGGCCGCGAGCGCTACGCCGACTACAACATGCTCGGCGGGGACGGAAACCCGGCTGCGGGAGTCTGCCACGCGCGAGGCGTGAAAGTGGGGCTGCCTCCTGTATGGATGATCTATCTGCCCGTGGGCGATTTTCACGAAAGTCTCAGTCGCGTGAAAGAGGAAGGGGGCACGGTGATCAAGGTGGTGCCGGGGGCGGACGGGGAGGACCTGTATGCGGCGGTTCGGGACCCGGTGGGGGCGCATCTTGCATTGATGCCGAGATGAGAATCCGAGCAATAGGCAGGACGCAAGGAATATGAGACAGAGAGCCGAAGAAGCGGAGGGATGGCCGGAAGTTCCCTACGAGGAGTGGAAGGAAACGCTGGCCACGCTGCATATGTGGTTACAGATCGTGGGGAAGGTTCGGGTAGCGTACGTGCCGTGGGTGAATCATCAGTGGCACGTGACGTTGCACGTTACCTCTCGCGGTCTGACGAGTCGTCCCGTCCCGTGGGACGGTGGGACCTTTCAGATGGATTTTGATTTCATCGATCATATGCTTCACATCTGGAGGTCGGACGGACAGCGGGGGAGGTTGGAGCTGAGGCCGAGAAGCGTTGCGGATTTCTACCACAAGCTCCTGGAAGAGTTGAGAGGGATGGGAATCGTCGTAGAGATCCATGGTATGCCGAACGAAGTTTCGGAGCCCATTCCGTTCGAAGAAAACGAAAGAGACGGAGAGTATCAGAGTAAGTATGCGAACCGTTTCTTCCGGGTCCTCTCGAGCAGCACCCGGGTGATGGAGGAATTTCGGGGAGGGTTCCTCGGGAAGTGTAGTCCGGTTCACCTGTTTTGGGGGGCCATGGACCTTGCAGTGACCCGGTTCAGCGGTGGTACTGCGCCGAAGCATCCTGGGGGCATCCCTCACCTTCCAGATTGGATCACGAGGGAGGCGTATTCCCACGAGTTGAGTAGCGCAGGATTTTGGCCTGGAGGGGAGGCGTACCCGTACCCGATTTTCTACTCCTACGCGTACCCGGATCCGCCGGGGTTCTCGGAGGCACAGGTAAGTCCCCGCTCGGCGCGGTGGGATGAGGGCCTTTCAGAGTTTATCCTCCCCTACGAAAGGGTGCGAGCGGCCGCATCTCCGGAGAAGGACTTGATGGGCTTTCTGGAATCAACGTATGCAGCGGCTGCGGACTTGGGAGGCTGGAATCGGACCCAGCTCGAGTGGGGGCCGGGGCAGCGCCCGCCGGTTGGCGGGCGTGGCAGGGAACGCTGAGGGGCCGGGGAGGATCAGAGACGTGCGTGGTGGCGCGAGACTCGCCGCCGAGACCGACTTCATGTCATCAGGGAAGAGTGTGTGCGAATCGTAGGAGTGAGCACAGCTTTCGTTGCGCTGGCTGCTTTCTGCTGGGGCATATCGGGCGGGCTCGGCGGCATACTCATGGGCGGCGGATGGGATGCGTTCGTGGTGTCGTTCTACCGAGGTGCGATCGGATTGTTGTTCGTCCTCGTCTGGCTAGCGCTGCGCCCACAGGGTCACGGACTGGGAAGTCGCCGTTTATGGTTTTGGTCAACCATTGCCGGCCTGGGCGTAGCGGGCAATTTCTCGTTCTACTTCGTTAGCATTTCGCAAGGAAGCGTGGCGGTTGCGGCGACGTTGATGTACTGCGCACCAGTGTTCGTGTACCTGGTGTCATTTGCGCTGAAGCTCGAAAGCCCGACCGCTCTGAAGTGGGCCGCGATCGGGGTCGTGATGCTCGGCATCGTTCTCCTCACACAGATCTACGACATCGGGGTGAGAGGGGTCACGCCTCTCGGTGTGGGTGCCGGGCTGCTTGCCGGGCTGTCCTACGCGATCTTTATTTTTGGATTCAAGTATGCGGCGCCGCACGGCAGTCCGCAGGCGATTCTCTCAATAGCGTTCGCGGTACTCGTTGCGATACTTTTCTGGCCGGGCGATACCGACCAGATGGTCGCAGCGCTGAGCACACCGGATTGGCCTCTGTTCGCAGGACTAGGTGTGGTCGGCGCAGGGCTGTCGTTCATCATGTATATCCTCGGGCTGAATCATACCGCCCCGGCAGTGGCCTCGATTGTGGCCATGGTCGAACCGGTTACCGCGTCGCTGTTCGGGGTTGTGTTGTTGAATGAAAACCTGGTCGGTCTGCAAATCGTGGGTATGGGGCTGATATTGGTCACGGTTACCGCGCTGAGCGTACATTCGAGCACGGAAGGTGACCTGCCGGTTCAACCAGTGCCCAATTAGCGCTCGGATGAGGTGTGGGAGATGTCCTAGGGGTACCACCCGACACGTTTCTTGCATGGGAACTCCTGGCACGCCGGGCTCGCCCTGGGTCTCTGGGGAGCGGATCGAGCCCTGAGCCCCGGGGCGGCGCGGGCCTCCGCGCCCTTTCTACTCGATCGCACGGTGTCACATGATCCCGATCTGCCGGCCAGCCTTCGCCGCCATCTGCATGCTATTCGTCGCCACAGGAGCGGCGCCCCAGAGCCCGACTGTGACGATCGAACTGGAGGGCGGGCCGGTGTGGCAGAGCTACAACGATGTCGAGATCCCGAACGACGGTTCGGCCACGCGGTTCTCGCTCTCCGATCTGGCAGGCAGTGGGGCCTGGGTGGGCACCCGTACCTACCTCACCTGGAACCCGACTGAGCGGCACAGCCTGCGGTTGTTGGTGGCCCCCTTCTCCCTGACGGAGACCGGGGTTCCGGACCGATCCGTGCGTTTCGCCGGCACCAACTATGTTGCAGAGGATCCGGTTCAGGCGACGTACAAGTTCAACTCGTACCGGTTGACCTACCGCTATCGTTTCCACAGCTCCGGTCGCACCGCGGCCTGGATCGGTTTCACTGGCAAGATCCGCGACGCAGAGATCGCCCTCACACAAGGCGATCTGTCGAGCACGAAGGAGGATCTGGGATTCGTGCCACTGCTCCATCTCTCCGGCGAGTGGCGCGTCGCTCCTCGCTGGAGCTTGGGTCTGGATATCGACGCCTTGGCTGGAGGGCCAGGACGTGCCGAGGACGCGGCCCTCAAGGTGGGCTTCGACCTCGGGGACCGATGGACGGTGCGGGGTGGCTACCGCACCGTCGAAGGTGGCGCCGACGTGGAAGACGTCTACGCCTTCGCGTGGCTGCACTACGCCGTGGCCTCCGTGACTTGGCGGCTCTAGTCGTCCGTTCCCTCTGGTCGGCGGGACACGGGGTGTGTTCGGCCTGAGACCGGGGCGGTAAGACGGGAATCCGGAGGTGAAGTGACCTGGGACCGCATGTTGGGGGCTACCGGTTCCGACCTCGAGCGCCTCCTCGAGGTCGTCGAGATGGCCCAGTACGAGGACTTCTTCGAAGCGTTGCCGCATGATGTGGGCGCACGGCTCGGCATCCGGTTGCAACGGAAGGGGGGAAACCTCCGCCTCACGGCGTCCGCGTACGATCATCCCATGTTCAACCGGACCATGGGGGTGGGCCTGGACTCTTCGGGCTCCGAAGGAGAGCCTGGGGCGGTGCTGGCTCGAACCGCGGCACACTACCGGGAAGCCGGAGTCCGCCGCTGGATGCTTCAGCTCCTTCCGCACGTGGAGCCCCACGGGTTCGAGGAGACGGCGGCGCGCTTCGGGGCCGTCCGCCTCAGAGGATGGGCGAAGCACGTGGGGCCCGCCGACCAGGAGGTCCCCACGCACTCTGAGCTGAGGGTGGTGCGGCTCGGCTCCGAGGATTCCGCGGGGATCCGGAGCGAGTCCGGGCTCACCGACGCATGGGCGGAGATGGGAGTGCGGAACTTCGGTTTCCCCACGCCCTTCGTCGACTGGCTTCGGGCACTGTACGGGCGAAAGGGATGGCACCTCTACGTCGCGCTGGATGGAGACACTCCCGTCGCGACCGGGGCCCTCTTCCTCTCGGAGAGCGACGCAGGGGTCATGGGCCAGCTCACATTCGCGGGCACCCTGCCCGAGCACCGTCGCCGGGGCGCTCAGTCCGCTCTCGTCGCCCGGCGGGTCCAGGATGCGCGGGACGCCGGGGCACGGTGGATCGTGTGCGAGACCGATGAGGAGCTTCCGGACCGACCCAACCCCAGCACCCGCAATCTGGTCCGGCTCGGCTTCCCCGTGGCCTATGTTCGGGCGAACTGGGGACCTCCGAAGCCCGAGGGATGAGTCCTACGGGCGGAGAGGGGGCTCCTTCCCAGGGCGGCGCCAGAGCAGGGGAGGGGTTGGGAGTCCGGAACGGCGCTCGCGGACCTGTACCACTCGGGACTGCCAGAAGGATCGCTATGACACGAGCCGGACGATCGATCCAGGTCTTCGGCATCTACCTCGCAGCACTGGGTCTGGTGCTTTTCCTCGCACCGAACATCCTCCTGACGACGTTCGGTTTCGAGCCCACCCAGGAGCCGTGGATTTGAGGCCTCGGAGTCGTCCTCGCGGCTCTCGCGTACTACTATCTGGTGGAAGCTCAGAACAACGCGGTGACCTTCTTCCGTGCCACCGTGCATGGGCGCATTTGGGTCTTTCTCACATTCGTCGTGCTCGTGCTCCTGGGTGTGGCCAGTCCCGTCCTGGTCCTCTTCGGTACAGTGGACCTTCTGGGGGCAGCGTGGACGTGGAGCGTCCTGCGTCGTGATGCGAACGCCTAGATCCGAAACCGGTGGGCGAGGCACCGGGCGAGTCATGCAGGCTACGGAGCTCTGATGGCTACCATCGCACCGGGAACCGAAGTCCTTCTGCGCGCGGGTGAACGGGATAAGCTCCGGTTCCCGCCGCCCGAGGACGCCCGCTTGTACGTGGCGGTGCACGAGGGTGCGCTGAGGGTGGGGGAGAGGAATCGCCTGACCCAGGTTGTGGGGCTCGTCGGCGACCGCCTGGATTGGGTGGGAGCCGTGGATGAGAGGATGTTGGAACGGAGCTCGGGGCCCCCGCTCCCAAGCGCCAGGTCCAGGATCGCCGAGTCCCTATTCTGGGACGACGAAGCCTGGGACATCGTGTGGCCGGGGCCGCTCTTGGCGGACGGAGTCCGTCGCCCGTACTTCACGGTCTACGACGGCGACCGGCCCTGGATGACCCTCGGCCGGCTGCCCGGCGGACTCCTGGCAGCCCCTCTCAACGATGCTCGGGGCAACCCCAAGTGGTGGGCTCCTCGAATCGATGCGGCGGACCTGGAGTTCGTGGAAGGAAAGCCGGCCCAAGTCGAGTTGGCGCACCTGTGGACGGTGGGCGACTTCCAGGTGCGCGGAGGCCGCGTCTCGGATCGAGCGCGAGCCGAGCTCGCGGATCGGGTGCGGGCGTACCTGACGTGAATGTGAACGCAAACGGGAACGGCCTCTCACCGGTAGTGAACGTGGCGCTTTCGGGGCCTCTGATTTTCGTCCGACTCTCCGGCGCTGGAGAGTCGGGATGCACCTGAGGAAGTGGGTCGGACTCGCCGGGTGGCTCGGCCTGTGCTTCGGGGTCGCCTTCGGGGCCGGGCAGTTCGAGCCGGGGGAGTGGTACGCCCAACTCCAGCGGCCGACCTGGGCGCCGCCGAACTGGCTTTTCGGGCCCGTGTGGACGGCCCTGTACGCGACCATGGCCGTGGCCGCGTGGCTCGTTTGGAAGGAGAACGGCTTTTCCGGGGCGCGTGGGCCCCTCGGACTCTTCGGCGTTCAGCTCGGCCTGAACTTCACGTGGTCGTGGCTCTTCTTCGGGCTCCAAGAGCCCGGTCTCGCTCTGGCGGCAATCGTGGCGCTCTGGGTGGCGATCCTCGCCACGGTGGTCGTGTTCTGGCGTGTGCGGCCCCTTTCGGGCGGCTTGCTCGTGCCGTACCTGCTCTGGGTCACGTTCGCTGCGGCCTTGAACTTCGAGTTCTGGCGACTGAACTGAACGCAGCCGTGCCGGGAATCGGGTGACCTTGGCTCCCCGTCTCGGACCGGAGTGCTCCAGGTCCTGTTGAGGGTCGGCGAGGCCCCCCGGTAGGCCCGGCGCCGGTATCCCCGAGAGCTCCCAGGGAGCGGAGGTGGACAACGATGGACGAGGTCCTGCAGGCGTTCACGGTGGTGGGGGCCTCGCTGGGGCTTCTGACCTTCCTCTGGCGGGTTTGGGACTCGTTCCTGTCCTACCTCCATGCGGATCTAGAGGTGGACGCGGTCCGAGGATCCGGGTCGCCCGCGGTTACCGCCCTGGCGACGCTGGAGAACCGGGGATCCCTTCCCAAGCGGGTGCACCACGTGGGCCTCCTTCTGGCTCCGGAGGGGACGTCGCTCGAGGAGGCGGCGGCCCTGGTGTATTCCGGTGGAGGGTCCGGGGAGGCCGCGTCCGGTCCGGAGCGGGACCCCATCGCCGCCCTTCCGGGTGCTCCCGGTCCGGAGCCGGTCTACGGGCCGGACCGGCGTGCAGCGTGGATTCCCCTTCCGTTTTTCTTCCGGGACCAGCGCCGGTTGGGAAACGAGGTGGTCCGCTATCGATGCCCCATCGACACCGAGCGCCTCCTCCCGGATGCTTGCTATGTTGTGTTCCTCGTCGTCTTCGTGCGGTATCGTGTGGGTATCCTGCGTTGGCGTGCCACGGCGGACCTCCTCGTGACCTGAGCGAGGGGCGCCTGCCGCTCGCCGGACCGGCGCCGCGAAGACCGGGGACAGGAGGTGCACGATGTCCGGAGTGCTGCTCGATCGATGGGCGTTGATAGTCTTGGGCGCCTTGGGAATCGCGGTGTTGGGGGGCTCCGTCGGGGGTTTCTGGCTGATGCTCCAGGGAGAGCTCACCCTCCTCAGGGCCTTCGGTGTCCTCGTGAGTGGAGTCCTCTTCATCGTGGGAGGCGCTATGATGGGGTTGGTGGCCGTTCTGGCGTGGGATCAACGGAAATGAGACACAAGGTGTGGAGGCCGTTTCGGCTTCCTATTGGATGGCGAGCGCGTCCTTCGGGGGCGGTGGGGTGGGTCTCTGGGAGGATCCAGCGGTGGGGCTATGGGAAGGGCCGGACCGCCCTGGAGCGTTCGGCCCGGGCGGTGGCCCTGGAGGCTGAGCGTCGGGACCGGATGGGAGTGGACGGGTGAGCGGTCTGGTCGGTATTTCCCTCTGGGTGGCCTTGGCTACGGTCCTCCCGGGATTGGTGACCCTGGCCGTCCTTTACCTCTCCCTCGCGGTCGCCGGCACCACCCTCCCCGTTCCCGGGAGCGACTGGGTGGTGGCCGGTCTGGTCGTGATGGTCATGGTCCTCACCCAGGCGCTCGGAATCCTCCTGGAGGAGCTCCTGGTCCGCTTCGAGCTCTTGGGCGGGAGGGCCCTCCGCG